>CBDVBS010000080.1:0-11159 GCA_965372275.1 uncultured bacterium
CGACATCATACAAACCCGGCGTGGCATCAGGCGGAATATTCAAATCGCAGTGCAGAAGCACAAGGCTGTCAATTATAATATTGGTCGCAACAATATCCGGCTCTCCATCCATCTTCAAGTGTACATCCGCTGTCGTCCCGTGGAAATCATCCCCGACGATCTGAACACCCGGCAGGTTGATACCGACATAACCACTATCGGGGAATATCGCGGTAACAGTGGGCGTCGGGCATATCACCTCGAACATCTCTATTCCGACGCCTTCCTTGTCATCAACATTCGCTACAACTACATTGTATAAGCCGCATTGCTGATCAAACGGGATGCTGAAATCACATGTGATTGTATCCGAATCGACAACTTCCACATTCTCCCCGACGATGTTATCGGCGGTCAGCCTGAAAAGCCATACCTCGCACGGGCCTAAGAAATCATCCCCGGTTATCGTCACATCGACTAAATCCTCACCAAGCTCCGCGTTATCCGGATCGATTCCGCTCACAATCGGCCCGTCGGTGTCGCTCACGGTTATCGTCACATAATCATAGAGCGCCGTATCCCCCGAATTCTCCGACGTGGCAATTATCCGCGCCTCATACTCCCCAGCCGGTGCTCCTTCATTATTCACGAGCGTCAGCCGCCAGATATCCGCACCGTCATAATAGAAATCGGTGAAACCTTCCCCCGTAATCTCCGGTGCAACAAGCGTGACCTCGTCACAGTCATCCTGCCAGTCACGCACAAAAACGAGCAGCTTCGCCTGCGCACCAGTGTAGTTATACAATGTCTGGTACTGCTCGAAATCCTCTATCGTATATGGTTCCCGGCAGTTGCCCGGCCACGACGCGGTCACCGCATAAGTTATCCCAAAGTAACTGGGTGGCAACGGTATATAGATTTGATACAACTCCGCATGCTCCGCTTCGGCGGCATATTTCCGATTGGTTTCATTCTTCGCGAATGCTTTGAACGGATTCAGCGACTGCCCACCGGGTTGCTCGAACAGTTTCGTCCAGTCATCGGCATTCTTCAGCAGGTGCCCGTAATCGTTCGTGTATAAAATCCCACGCACATCGTAACCGCTGATGGCACACGGATTCCGCAATGTCACATCGACATCCAGTATTCGCGTCACGGGGTCGAAGGAGTTTACAGCGATACTCAGACAATCATCACATGCCGGTGGAGTGATCATCCCGGTGATATTGAAATGCGCACCGGCATTCCTGATGGGTTCGATCACCATCTCCATGCTTACGGGGTCGAATGCGATATTCCACACGCCCCACAAAACACGTTGCGAACCATTTTCAACCGCCGGTGATTCAACGCCCTTCACCTCCGGGATACCCGGCATACCGACCGGTTCAGATGCACCACCCGAACATCCGGTTAGAATAAACACCCCGCACATAAATGGAATGAGAAGTTTCAACGGCCTCATAGGAATCACCGCCTCCCAATATATGAGATGCATAATTATTATATATGAATATAAGAACTATCCCATCAGGCGAAAAAGAAAAGCGGGATAATTTACCCGCTTGTTTTGTTCACACTCGTTAACCTTCCTGCAATTACCAATCCCCGTCCGCCGGGAATTTACTCAGGAATGCATCTTCCAATCCCGCGGAAGTATGCATATCCTCCCCCGGGCCGGGATCGAAATCGACATCGGACACGAAATAACCCGCGACATAAATATTGCCGCCCGAACCGGTACACGCAATCGCGAGTCCAGCATCGATCAATTCCGCACCCCATGTTCGCGCCCTGAGGAATGTGTCGTTCTCATTGAACATCGTCAGGTAAGCATCATAATAGACACCTGAGGCGTGAAGATCCTCGCCGGCATCCGGATTGAAATCCACCGTACCCTCAAATTTGCCGGTCCCCATAGTCATGAATGGCGCGGCCGCAATGCCATAACCTGCATCGGCGACTGTTCCGCCCCACGTCTGCGCCCATTGGTATGAGAGACTCGAACCTGACTCAAGAAATGCGCTTATATATGCATCCGTGGCACCGGCAGATGTATGGTTATCCATACCACCCGACGGATCGAAATCGACCGTATTCGCATAGTAACCGGTGACAAACACGTAATCATTGTTGTTCACTGCAACATCGTAAGCCTCCTCCGGGCCCGTACCGCCCCAGGTTACGCAATCAAACACAATATATGGCTGATCCAACCAGATCAGGAAAACGTCATAGCTTCCATTTGATGTGCGGTTGTCAATATTTCCCGGTCCCGCCAATGGATCGAAATCAGCGGTACCTTCAAAACTACCGGTTACAAGAATATCCCCGCCAGCGTCTATGACAACTCCCCTTCCCTGTTCATCATCCGGTCCACCAAAAGTCGAAGCAGTTAAAAAACCGTTCGCACTTGTAAGAAACTGACTTAAGTAGATGTCGCTCCCGCCAACCGCGCTCTTATTATATTCACCAACGGGATCCGGATCGAAATCGACACTTGTCCCGGTGAAGCTGCCGGTTACATATACGTTCGCAGCTTGAACATCAACCGCGTTGGCGTAATCGTCACCAGTGCTGCTACCCCAGGTGCCCGAGTGACGGTAGTTGCCATCGGAATCGATAGAAACAATAAATGCGTCTTCACCGCCGTTCGAGGTCACGAGCGCACTTCCCGTGCCCGGATTGAAATCGACCGCCCCGTTGAAATTCCCAACCGCGTACACTTCGGTATCATTCGCCGCGAGTCCGTTTATTACAGCGGAACCTACAACTACCAGGCTGTACGCCCATTTCTGCTCCCATAAAAGGTCCCCGTCTGAATCATACTTGCGAAGGAAAGCGACATCGTCATTGTCCATACTGCCCGCGACATAAATGTTCTCATAGCCGTCCAATGCAACCGCCCGTGCTTTGTCAGTATCCGTATCCCCCCATGTACGCGCCCAGCCCCCCGGTTCCGTAACCTGAAACAGGCTTACGGCTGTGCCGGTTTCACCGCAGTCGTTCGTCACTTCAACACCGTAATAACCGGTCGCGGCGCCGGGCGGGATCGTGATATCACAATGCAACAGGAAGTAGTTATCCACGACAACATTCGTGGCAACGATATCCGGTGCTCCGGTTTTCTTGAGCACAACCTCGGAATCTCCGCGGTATTTCGCTCCTGATATTGCCACATCCTTATAGACTCCGCCCTGGTAACCGCTCTCGGGATTTATTTCATTGATAAACGGTTGGGGGCACAGGATTTCAAACAGGTCTTGCCCCGTGCCGGATGTTAAGTCACCGTTAATCACGGTTACATCGCGTAAACCTGTGTGTGAAGAGAATGGAATACTTATATCGCAGGTGATGTTGTTGGGATCCACGACAACTACGTTCGTCGCTGAAATATCCGGGTAAGGGAACTGGGTCAGCTTAACCTGTGCTCCGGGACCCTCGAAGTTATACCCGGTGACCGTCACATCAACCAGGTTCCCACCCGCTTCATACTCATCGGGGTCAATCCCGATGACAACCGGGCCAGTTGGTTCAGTAATGGTGATTGTAACGTAATCATACAGCGCGGTTTCACCCGAATTCGTTGAACTCGCTATCACCCGGCAGGAATATTCACCAGCAGGAGCACCGACAACATTGGTAATCTCCAGGTGCCAGAGGTTACCGCAATCATAAGTGAACGGCGAGAAACCGACGCCCGTAATCTCCGGCGCGACAAGGGTGATACCGTCTATATCATCCTGCCAGTCGTCGGCGCGTATCCGCAAACCCGCTGTCGCGCCCCCATAATCATGCAGAGGATCATCCTGCCCGAAATCATATATTGTATAAGGCTCCTTGCAGTTACCCGGCCACGACGCCGTAACCGCATAAGTGATCGCCCAGTAATTCGGCGGCGCGGGGATGTAGACCTGGTAATTCTCGGTATGCTCCGCAAGAGCATCGAAAATCCTGTCCGTCTCAGCTTTCGCGAACGCCTTGAACGGGTTAAGAGTTCCCCCTCCCGGCGTATCAAACAGCTTGGTCCACTCATCCGCGTTACGCAACTCGTGTCCGTAATCATTTGTATAAAGGATGCCGCGCACATCGCGTCCCGCTATTCCGTATGGATTGCGGAGGGTGACATCCACATCGATGATGCGGGTCACCGGATCGAATGAATTAACCGCGATTTTCAGGCAATCATCACATGCGGGCGGGGTTATCATCGACGTAACATCGAAATGCGCCGCTATATCCCTCACCGGCACAATCTCAACGGTTAGTTCATTCACATCGAAGCTGATATTCCAGATGCCCCAGAGCACTCGTTGAGAATCGGCTTCCTTGCCGGCAGCCGGTTCAATTGTCTGTAAATCCGGTTCGCCGGGAATATCAACCGGCCCAACAGGAACACCGGTATATCCGGAACATCCAATCAAAATTATAAAGACCATCAGTAGCGGGAAAATTGAAGCGTGTTTCATCACATTGTCTCCTCTTCGCTCAGTAGTCACAGCCACAGCTAATTCCAATGGGGTTTCAAAATGGCAAGCCTTCTGAAATATTGATACACATTATATAACTAATACGGAATTGTGCAAGGCTACCTCGGCGTCGCGTCCGTTGCATCCTTACTTCCTAATGAGTTTAAACAAATATACCCAACCCTTACCACTCACCGTCATCCAGTATCTTTATCAGGAAAGCATCGAAACTGCCGTTCGATGAATGAGTGTCCGTTGTCATTGAGGGATCGAAATCGATATAACCTCCGAAGAAATCCCCCACCACATAAACCTCCCCGTTGGCACCATAAGCGACCCCATATGTTTTAAAATCGAAATTACCTCCCCAGAATGCCGACCATGCCTCCGACCCGTTGGAGTTATATTTTGCAGCGAAAAGGTCACCGGTGTAGATGGAATGTCTTATCCGACCGGTGAAATAGGATGTGCCTTCCCCGTTAACCGCTATATCATATACATACTGCATGTTCTCCGCATACGCCCCGGCCCAGATATGTTCACCCAAAGAATCGAATTTGGTCAGGAAGATATCCGCATACGCACTTGTTGATGTATGAATATCCTCCCCTGTACCGGGATCGAAATCGACCGTTCCCGCAAATTGCCCGGTGATATAAGCGTATCCCGAATCATCGACTCCGAGTGCAATCCCCTTATCCCACGGATCACCACCTGAATCATCATCCCCACCCCACGTCTTTACCCACAAAAGATCACCGCTCGTATCGAACTTCGAAAGATATATATCCTCGAATCCATTCGGGGTACGTAGTTCCTCGCCGCCTGATGGGTCGAAGTCAACCTCATCAATGAACGCCCCGGTGACATATGCATTCCCCGATGTATCCACGGCGACACACGCTGCCGTCTCAAGAGGGTCTATTCCGCCATACTCCGAACCCCAGGTGTTAACCCATAGGAAATCTCCATTCGAATTGAACTTCACGAGGAAGGCATCCTCCTTGTCCAGGCCGTTTGATGAACGCTCCTCGCTATCGAACCCGGGATCGAAGTCAACCGTATGATCAAACGCACCACTCACGTACACGCCGAACATCGTATCCGTATCAACCGACATGGCTATTGTATCCGTACTCGAGAATGGCGCGCCGCCCCAACTCTTCGCCCACTGAAAATATCCACTCGCATCAAGTTTGAGAAGAAACGCGTCCCGATCCCCGTTCGGAGTATGTTCATCCACCCCGGCCCCGGGATTGAAATCGACCGAGTTGATAAATATTCCGGTAATATAAACGTTGTCCGAATTATCAATCGCGATGGCATCAGCGTAAAATGGTGCCGGGTTACCACCCCACGAAAGTCCCCACTGGTATTCACCAACGCTGTTGAATTTAGACAGGTAACTGTGGCCGCCGGGTTCCCCAACTCCGTGCATATCGGTGCCATCCCCCGGATCGAGGTCCACTTCCCCGTTGAAATTCCCGACTACGAAGATGTCCCCTTCACCGTTGACTCCTACATCATACGCAAAATCCCCATCGGCACCCCCCCAGGTCAATGCCCAGCCGGTACCGGAATCGTAGTGCTTGAGTGTATATTCTCTGTATTCACTATCGCTTCCCACATGACGTATACGCGCGTAGTAATCTCCCGCCGGTAACTCGAGAGGTCCGAAATCGATATCGGCGGTTGGATCCGCGACAACATAGTCCGTGTATGGTTCCGCTCCAGGTGCTTGTTCTTCATCATAAAGGGTCATGTCGGCGGGACCGGTTGCATTCAACACATCCAAACGAAGAACTACCGATGAATCACCATCATATGTAATCTTGAACCAGTCTTCCTTATCATCCAGGCAGACATACTGTAAATCGCTGGTCAATCCCAAAGGCACTTCAATGGCCGTCAAGTAAGAGCCGTTCCCATCCGGGTAGCAGACGGAATCCTTCGCGTCATTGTAAAGAGTGTATTCTCTCGTTTCGTTATCCGTTCCCGTATGACTGACCTTCAAATAATAATCCCCCGGTCCGAAATCCATCGGCGTTGTGTTGAATTCAAGGTCGGACCCATAAGTCACATTTTCAGTGAGAAGCGGTTCCGCCTCGGGATCATCATAAAAAGACACCCCGCAGCTTCCTGTATCATTCAACAGCGACATGCTGATCATTCCGTACAGGTGCTCCTCAACGCTGAATGTGTACCAATCGTCCGGATCAGTGATGCAAACTTCCTGGGGGCCTGTATCAAAGCCGAAAGGCAGCTCGTTTGCATCCTCCCACGACTCGTTGCCTTCGGGCAGGCATGGGATAATCGTGAATATCACGTAGTTATAAATGCTTATCGGCGTTCCCTCGCTCCCGGCATATGCAAGCAGCGAATATTCCCCGGCGGGCATGGGATCAACAATCATGATGAACCCGTCCCACTCATAGCCTGAATCGTACTCAAGCTCAACAACCCCACCATTAACGGGGCCGGAATCTATAAACACATCCTCCGCATTATCCTGCCAGTCCTTGACATCGATCTTGACACCAACAATCCCACCTTCAGGCAACATGCTTCCGGTTTGGGCGAAATTCTCAAGCGCATATGGTTCGCGGCAGTTGGAAGGCCATGATGCGTCCACTACAACCATGGTGCCAACCAGGTCGGCAAATGTGGAATACTTAATATCACATACCTTGCTATGCGTATAACCCGGTTTGAATTCACGATTGTTCTGGGTTTCCGCAAATGCCAGGAACGGATTTATTTCAATTGCGCCGCCATCATCCCAGAGATTGGTATATGCATCAGCGTTGAGAAGATGCATTTCCTCAAGGTTTGAAACCATAATTGCCCTGACATCATAACCGGTAAGCTGGGTGGGGTTTTTCAGATTGACCCTTATCTTAATCGTTTTCTCGACAGGTTTGATCTCGAGCACTTCGATCCACAGGCAATCCGTACAAGCCGGCGGTGTGACATTGTCGGTTACGTCAAAATGCACCTCGGCGGATCGTACGGGAACAACCCGGAATCCCGTCAAATCGGCGGTGGGGACTAACTCCCATATTCCCCAAAGATCCCTGTCGGAACCAATCGCTTCAGACATTACCGCGACCGTATCACACACTGGTGGAACCGCGGTTAACTCCCCTCCGGAACATCCGAGCAGAACCGGGATGATTACCATGAAAACCGTGGTGTAAAAACGTTTCAATATCCTCAGCATCTGTCCCCTCCTGCCTGGTCCAATAATAAACCCGATTCCCGTGAGGCAACTTACCATAAACCATCGAATTTCACTTTTATCAACATAGCATCATGACCCTTCAGTGGACTATGCAGGTCGATGCCCGGTCCCGGATTGAAATCGGTATCAGCGCTCCTGAATGTCCCGGCAATGTGGATATAACTCGCGGGTGTAACTGCAAGCCCGTTAAACCTGTCCATGCTGTATGCTTCAGGGAATTCCCAAATACGTCCCCATTGGTAAGAGCCATCGCCGTCCAGCTTCAGCAGGAATGTCCCACTTGAACCGGTGGCAATATCAAGCCAATCTTCACCAACACCGGGATTCATGTCGATTGTTGGGGATTCGAAATTCCCCGCGATATAAATATCCATTTCCGAATCGCTACCAACGGCAACAGCGCTATCGTCAACATCGCCTCCCCAATCTACTCCCCATTCATAAGTTCCATCGGATGCCAATTTGACAAGCATCGGGTCCTCTCCATTACCAAGAGGGGAATGGAAATCGATTCCCGGACCCGGATCGAAGTCGAAACTATCCTCGAATCCGCCCGTGAGATAAATATAATTTGCGGCATCCACATGAACGTCCCAAAGATTCCAGTACCAAGTATGCGACCAGTCCAGTGAACCATCCGCTAAAATCTTGAGCAATGTATCAGTCGCGCCATCGGACGTCGCGCCCGGGCTCCTGAATACAGCTACATAAGCATTCCCCAGGGCATCCAGGTCTACAGCTTTACCCGTGGCCTTGTAATCGAAACCCTGCGTGTAGACGCCTGAAAATGCGCCACTGGAAGTAAGTTTATTCAAATACATGTCGAGAGTCGTCGATGCCGCCACGCTGTAGGTGCCCGGTCCGGGAACAAAATCACAGGTTCCGGAAAATCCTCCGGTAATATAAATATTCTCTGCTGCGTCAAGGGTGATGTCATCAGCGAACTGAGCGGTAGTACCTCCCCAGGTGAATGCATCGAGATATGTTCCGTCATTATCAAGTTTGACCACAAATGGGTCTTCACTCCCGCAAGTGACTATCTCGTTTACACCGGGACCGGGGTCGAAATCAACGTTCGCATTGAAGTTCCCGCAGATATAGGCATTGCCTGACTGAGCCACCGCCAACCCCGTGGGTTCTATCGTCGGGGTTGTGGCAAAGGTTCCGGGGCCCCAGGTTCTTACCCACATAAAATCACCGCTCGAGTCGAACTTGCTGAGGTAAGCATCCCATTGCCCCTGCGGCGTTACTTCAACGACGCCGGGACCGGGATCGAAATCTATCGTACTGTAGAATGTCCCGGTCACAAAAACATTCCCGTTAGTATCGACGGCAACATCATATGCGTGGTCATAGTTACTCCCACCCCAACTCAACCCCCAGCCTGTATAGGGTGACTTGTATTCCAATGTATATTCGCGAATCAGTTGATCGGAACCTTCGTGTTTGATTCGAACGTAATAATTACCACTCGGCAGGCTCAGTCCCGCCAGGTCGATTTCTACTTCCGTTTCGGTCTGTTGAGTATTCAAATTCGGTCCGTCAGGGTTGGATGCCTGTGTTTCATCATAAAGCGTGATTTCAACAGGCCCGGTTTCGCTGGTTACCGTAAGCTGCAACGTGGCATCAGTACCTGTTCCATAGTAGAAACCGCACCAGTCATCCTTGTCGTCGGGACAAACATACTGCACGCCCGTATCATCACCTAATTGTAATTCCAACGCAGTGTTATATGCATCGTTACCATCCGGATAGCATATTGAATCCCCGGTGTTGTTCAGAAGATCATACTCGCGGTTTTCATAATCGTTCCCTAAGTAACCCACTACAAAATAATAACCACCAGGTCCCAAATCCAGCGATGTCAGGTCGAGAACAACATCGGAATCGTAGTCACCTTCATCGTAGAGCAATTCAGTTTCAGTTGGGTCTTCATAGAACGCAAAATAATAATCCCCCGTCTCACTCAATTGGTTGATGGCGAGGGTTCCATAGAGGTGATCCTCAATCCAGAATCTGTACCAATCGGTCTGGTCACCGATACAAACTACCTGATCGATTTGGTCCTCATCCACATTGACAAGTACAGCTCCGGCTGAATTTTCATTCCCCTCCTTGCTGCAGGGGGAAACACCGAAATCGACATACTGGTATAGCCTGGTCGATGTACCCGATGATTCGGCGTAGGTCAGCAAGCGATGCAGACCCGCGACATTCGGTTCGATAGTAGTTACATCACCGTTCCAGGTATCCCCGTTATCGTGAGTCAGCGCGGTGATATCTCCACCAAGAGGCGACATATTCACGAATACACCGGATATATCCGCCTGCCAGTCCTTCACCTGCATCGAAACGAATGAGGCTCCCCCACCGGGTAAAAGGGGTTCATACTGCGAGAAATCATCCAGGTAGTAAGGCTCGGCACAATTCCCGGGCCACGAAGCGTCGAACACTATCGTTGCGGTGATAAGTTGCAGGAGCGATGGGAATGCCACCTCGCAGATGCGTGTATGACTTGTACCCGGAAGCGCTTTGCGTTTATTCTGGTCAACGGCGAATGCAATAAACGGGTTGTATTTCTTACCCTCTCCATCATCCCACAAATCCGTATAAGCATCGGCGTTTATGATGTCCATGCCGGTATCGTTGGAGACAAGTATGCCGCGAACATCGTAGCCCGAATACACGGTCTGGTTCTTCACCGTAACTTCGACCTTCGCATATCCCTGTGCCGGTTTCAGTTCCAAAACCTGCAACAGGAGGCAGTCGTCGCAAAATGGCGGATAAAGGTATTGTGTAATGTTCATATGCATGAACGCTTTCCGCGAAGGCGTTACTGTTACATCTGAAGTATGTGTATCAATGGTTATATCCCAGGCTCCCAACATATGCCGGGATGAATCCACCTCTTCCATCCGTGTAACCGGACCGGTGAAAGCAGGTGATTCAACTGGATTCGATGCGCCACCCGAGCATCCCGCAAGCAGACACATGATTATCAATCCGAAAAGAAATTTGAAACCACGTTTCATCTTCCCCACCAACTTTGGTTATTTTCTTCCCAATCCACCTTACCAGCCACCATACTCGTTGACCTTGCACAGGAATATGTCATACAACCCAAGCGATGTATGCTCCTCCACACCCGTACCGGGATTGAAATCGGTCGTGCCTTCAAAACGCCCGGTGATGAAAATATTCCCCGACCCATCCAGGGCAATTCCATAGGGATAATCGCCGCTCGGTCCTCCCCAGTTGCTCACCCATTGGTAATCCCCATCCGCGTCGAATTTACTGATGAATATGTCCGAGCCGCCGTAATATCCCGGGATATCCTCATCCGGACCGGGGTCAAAATCGATTGATGATACGCTTTGGCCCAATACGATAATTCCGCCTGCTCCATCTTCGACGACACCGCGTCCATAGTTGTGCGAGTCATTACCCCAGACTCCCGCCCATTCGAAACC
>CBDVBS010000081.1:0-11158 GCA_965372275.1 uncultured bacterium
CGCTTCCATCGGTGGCGACTCCCATGCCATTATCAATACCGCCCCCGCCCCATGTGCGTGCCCATAGGAATTCACCGTTCGCATCGAACGCACTCAGGAATGAATCCCAACCACCACTGCAACCATGCTCATCGACTCCCTGGCCGGGGTTGAAATCTACAGTGTCCTCGAACACGCCCACGGTATGAACATTGCCGCTTCCATCAACGGCAATTGCGATGCCACGATCGTAATTGCGCCCACCCCAGGTGCGGGTCCACTGAAATTCACCATTCGAATCGAATTTACTCAGGAATATATCCCCGCTGCCATTAGATGAATGGTAATCATTTCCGGGGCCGGGGTCGAAATCGATTGTGTGATTGAAATTGCCGGTAATATAAACGTTGCTGCTTCCATCAACAGCGATTCCATGGCCGGAATCGTACCCGTTCGAGCCCCATGTGTGAGCCCACTGGAATACACCGTTCGAATCAAACTTGATCAAGAATATATCTTCATAACCACTGGATGTATGCACATCGACTCCGGGGCCGGGGTCGAAGTCTACAGTGTGCCTGAACGAGCCCGTAATGTAAGAGTTGCCGTTTCCATCAGCGGCGATACCATTGCCATAATCAGTTGAGAACCCACCCCATGTGCGGGCCCACCATTTATCCCTGATGGTTATATCCCTGGTTAGAATAACGGGTTCATGCTGCTGATCGTTTACGATAACACTGATCTTGACCGGGGTATCCTTTGTGGCCATCGATGCGGTAAATCCGGTTTTAGGTAAATAGAACTCATCGAGATAACCTGCATCCCTCGGATCCCACTACCAGAAAAATGTGGCGCCGGTTACATTGACCAGGGGAACCCAATATTCAACCGTTTCATATTCACTAATTACCTCCGGTCCCTGGATTCCACTTAGTTCGGGTACCGCGCCCCCCTTGCATCCCCAACTTCCGATGATGCAAGGCAGGATTATCCCTGCAAACAAGATTGTTCTGGTTAAGCCTCTCATCCGTATGCCTCCATTCCCCCGAATGTGATTATGCAGGTCACCCCCTTGCCGATATTAATAAACTACCATATGCACGAATGACAATCAATACATCATCATATATTGAACATTATCAGTAATTGCAATTGATTTAGTCGAGTATTTGTACGGATCGTGGTCGTGGTGCGAAAAAACCGCGCATCGGATGCGCGGTTTGGATTTTTGTGGATTGGTAATTTATGTCGTAATTACCATGTGCCATCGGGCAGGAATTTGGTCAGGAATATATCACCACTGCCATTTGATATATGCTCGTCAATGCCAGGACCGGGGTCGAAGTCAACAGTTTCTGTAAAATGCCCAGTAACATAGGTATTGCCGCTTCCATCGACTGCAACGTCCTCGCCGACATCAAAATCATTCCCACCCCATGTTCGAACCCACTGGAATTCACCATTCGAATCGAACTTGGTGAGGAATATATCCTTCCCGCCATTTGATGTATGCTCGTCCACTCCGGGGCCGGGATCGAAGTTTACGGTGCCATAGAAGACACCCGTAACATAAACATATCCGTTCCCATCAATTGCGGTTCCATCACTGGTTTCAATATAACTTCCCCCCCATGTTCGGCCCCATTGGAAATCTCCGTTTGAATCGAATTTGCTGAGGAATATATCTGCATTAGAACTACTGGCTGTATGCTCATCCACACCCGGGCCCGGGTCGAGGTCTACAGTGTCATGGAATTCGCCTGTAACATAAGCATTGTCGCTTCCATCGACGGCGATTTCGTATCCACGCTCAGAGTATGATCCACCCCATGTACGGGCCCATTGGAACTCACCGTTCGAATCAAACTTGCTAAGGGATGTATCCCACAGACCATTGGATGTATGCTCGTCAACACCGGGGCCGGGGTCGAAGTCCATCGTTTCTTTAAAATACCCCGTAACATAAGCATTACCGCTTCCATCAATGCCGACTCCATTGCTAATTTCCTCGTTGATCCCACCCCAGGTGATGGCCCATTGGAATTCACCATTCGAATCGAATTTGCTCAGGAATATATCAAGTCCACCATTTGATGTATGCTCATCGATTGCGAGGCCCGGATCGAAGTCTACCGTGCCATGGAAGAGGCCTGTAATATAAGCATTTCCGTTTGCATCCACGGTGACTCCCGTGGGATTGTCCTGGAACACACTTCCTCCCCAGGTGCGGGCCCATTGAAATTCACCGTTCGAATCAAACTTGCTCAGGAATGTATCACCCCAACCATTGGATTTATACTCGGCGACTCCCGGGCCGGGGTCGAAGTCTACGGTTTTTGTGAAGTAACCCGCAACATAAACGTTGCCGGTTCCATCGATGGCGACTCCCACAGGCCCATCAGTAGCCACCCCGCCCCATGTGCAAGCCCATTGGAAAACGCCTGCTGAATCGAACTTGCCCAGGAATATATCCCGCATACCATTGGATGTGTGCTCGTCCACTCCATCGCCCGGATCGAAGTCGACGGTGTCACAAAAGAAGCCCGTAACATAAGCATTGCCGGTTTCATCGATGGCGACTCCCAAGCCGTAGTCAGTCAAATCCCCACCCCATGTGCAGGCCCAGCCGTAAGGCGCTATATACTTGATTGTTACCTGCTTTTTCTTGAGAACCCGGCCGTAGTTGTCGGACTCTACAGTAACCTGGATTTCAACGGGAGTATCTTCATCTAAATAAGCTGCGGTGAATTGTGTAAGAGGTTGATCAGGATTTTCGAACATCCCCAGGTCATCCGAGATTGCAGACCATTGATATGTTATGCCGGTATCGTCTGTAGCGGCGATGCTATATGTGACGGATGTTCCCTCATCAACAGTATCCGGCCCCTCGATTTCACCCACCGAAAGTTTGGTTGCGTCTCTGATGGTAATGTTCCTGCTTAGTATGACAGGCGAGGATTGCAGGCTATCAACCATGACACTGATCTTGACCGGGGTGTCGTGTGTGACCATCGATGCGGTGAAGCCGGTTTTGGGTAAATCGGGCTTGTCGAACTTACCTGCATCCGCCGGGTCGCAGGACCAGAGAAATGTTGCCCCGGTTGCATTGACGAAGGATACCGAATACTCCACGTATCCATATTCATCCACAGTTGCCGGACCAGAGATGTCACCCAGTTCCGGGACCTTGCCGCCCTTGCATCCCCATAGTCCATAGCAAACAGTCAGGATTATCCCCAAAACCAGAATTGATTTTATGACATTTTGCATTCTTCCCCTCCTGAACGGAGTAAGGTTACCCGGTGTACGCATAAGAAACAAGGTTCATCACAATAACCTTATTCTCCTGTTCCTGTAGTGGTTTGGATCTCAGGGAGATAATTGGGCGTAATGGATAATCAGAGTTTACCATACTTTGTGGAGAGCACAACCCCGTGCCAAACGGATATGAAATAAAACCGCGCATTGGATGCGCGGTTGAATTGGAAACAAATGTTTAAAGTCTGATCAGTTACCATGTGCCGTCGGACAGGAATTTGCTGAGGAAGACATCATGGTTGCCGTTTGATGGATGCACGTCTTCACCCACGGGATCGGGGTCGAAATCAATGGAGCTGCCTTGAAACCAGCCTGTAATCCATGAAATACCGGTAGCGTTGGTGGCCACCCCTCTGCCTCTTGCTTCACCCATAACGCCCCAGCTCTTCCCCCATACGTAGTCACCACTTGTGTCGAATTTGCTCAGGAAAACGTTATATCCAAATCCTGTGTGTGTATCAACATCAACCGCGTCCGGGTCAAGGTCGGCGGATGTTTCAAAATGCCCTGAGACGAATATATCTCCGGCACTGTTTGATGCGATGCCAATGGCTCTATCCTCATCGGCGCCGCCCCAGTGTAATCCCCAGATGTAATCCCCGGTGGTATCGAATTTGCTCATGTATGAATCAGCATCGCCCATATTAATCTTTATATCCTCGCCAACGGGATCCGGGTCCAGGTCAGTGTCATACCATATGAAATGGCCCACAACGTACACATTGTCTGAGCCATCGACCGCAACACCCGCCGCGTTGGTATCAGAGTTGTTCCCCCAGCGTCCGGACCATTGGTAATCTCCTGTTGAGTCAAACTTCGATATAAAGGCCCATGAATTGGCGCCGCCGTCCTTGTAATCGGTATCCACCGGGTCGGGGTCGAAGTCAACGCTGTAGCCCTTGGCATTACCTGAGATGTAAACATTGCCACTGCTGTCAACCGCAACGGCTTCGCCTTCGTCACCCGCGGTCCCTCCCCATGTTTGTACCCAGCCGAAATCGCCTTCACCAACAGCCTTGAGTATGAAAATATCGTTGCTGCCGTTGCTGGTGCGGTTTTCAACATCCACGGGGTCCCAGTCGAAATCGACGGTGCCTGAGAATGTACCGGTCACATAGGCGTCCGGACCATCAGTGACAACCGCCAATCCCCCGTCTCCAGTGGTGCCTCCCCAGGTACTCACTCCATAGAAATCGCCATCACCTGAGAAGGCACTGAGGTAGGCATCCGTAGATCCGACTGGTGTACGATTTTCCGTGCCGGGGCCGGGGTCGAAATCGGTAGTCGCCTGGAAGTGTCCGGTAACAAGAACTGTCCCGGAATCGTCAACAGCGACACCGTAGCCACGATCACCGCTGGTGCTGCCCCATGTTCGTACCCATTCGAGTTCGCTCTGGGGATTGAATTTGCAAAGGAATACATCCGAGCTGCCGAGGGAAGTACGTTCCACGACACCCGTGCCGGGATCGAAATCGACTGTATTCCGGAAGAATCCGGTAACATACGAATTTCCATCGTCGTCAATCGCAACATCTATTCCTTCATCCTCATCCAGGCCGCCCCATGTTTGTGCCCAGCCGATGGGCGGGGCGAGGACTTCGAACATATCCGTGCCGGTGCCGGATTCACCGCATCCGTTGGCGACTTTTACATCATACATACCCGGAGTAGCACCGGGAGGTATGGTGATATCACAATTTATTAAGGTTTTGTTGCTTACATCCATATTCGTGGCAACAATATCCGGCTCGCCATCCATCTTGAGTCGGACCTCCACACCGGGATAAATGAAGTTCTCACCCGTTATCTCTACATCAACCAGGGCTTCATCCTGTTCGCCACTATCCGGGTTGCAGGATGCCACTACAGGAACCGGGCAAACAACTTCGAAACTTTCCGGTGCCTCGCCGATAGCCCCGCAGCCATTTGTAACATGGATACCGTAAAGACCGGGTTCCTGACTGATGGGGATAGTAATATCACAGTTGATTTCAGTTTCGCTGACTATAACTACGTTATCAGCCACGATGTCCACATCCAGCGGTTTTCTTAACCTCACTTCGGCGGTAGGGCCAATGAAATTCGAGCCGGTTATAACCACACCAGATAAGGTTGAGTCAATCTCGCCATTGTCCGGATCAATGGACGCGATTCCCGGTGTCGGGCAGATGACCTCGAAGAGTTCCGTACCGATACCGGTTTTCGTGTCAAAGTTTTCGACGGAAATGTCATAAACGCCGAGGTCAGCATCCAGCGGGATCGTGAAATCACATTCAACGTGGTTGGCGTCAATGACTTCCACATTCGTGGTTGTGATTATGTATGAATCGAGTCGCAGCTCTACCTCACACGGCCCCATGAAGTTGGAGCCCGAAATAGCGGCATCCACAAGTGCTTCACCGACGTTACCGCCCGGCGGATTGATGCCGGTGACGATCGGGTCGTCGGTGTCGGTGATCGCGATGGTGACGAAATCATAGAGCTTCGTGTCATCGGAATTGGCCGAGGTCGCTATTATCATGGCATCGTAGTCACCAACCTGGGCTACTTCGTTGTTTGACAGCAGCAGGGTCCATGTGTTGCCTGAGTCGAAGGACATATCGACAAAATCAGTACCGGTTATTTCGGGGACCGATATCTGCACTGCGTCAACGTCATCCTGCCAGTCGAGTACATCGACATAGATGTTGCATGAAGACCCGTCTACAGGGTAGAGGGGTCCATCCTGGATGAAATTCTCGATGGAGTATGGCTCCTTGCAGTTGCCGGGCCAGGATGCATCGACCGCGAAGGTGATGGCGAAGTACGCGGGTGGTTTAGGTATATAGACGAGGTAATTCTCGGTTAGTTCGGTGTTGCCGGGAAAGACCCTGTTCGGATCGTCCTTGGAGTAGGCGATGAACGGGTTGATCGTATCGCCGCCGGGCATATCCCAATAGGCGGTCCAGTCATCGGGATTAGTGATCAGATGACCGTAATCATTCGTGTGCAGGATGCCTCGTACGTCCTTCCCGCCGATTGGCGTGGGGTTGCGAAGTGAGACATCTGCGTCGAGGATGCGCGTGACCGGATCGAATGAATTCACCGCAATTGAGAAGCAGTCATCGCAGGCTGGGGGAACGATCATATTGGTAATGTTGTAATGCGCCTGCAGGTTTCTGACCGGCTCGACGTCGAATTTCATCTCGCCAAGCTCGCAGGTGATGTTCCAGAGTCCCCAAAGCACCCGTTCTGAGACGGGTTCTCTGACAGGATCAGGTTCATCCGGGGTGTAAACAGGGATGACTTCGCCCGGATTATCTGTTGGTGTGACGGGATTTATTCCTGTGCCGGAACATCCCAGTAAAAACATCGCAACAATCAGGATAATCAGGAATGGGTGAATTGCTTTAAACATAACATTACCTCCAAATTGACTGTGGACCGATCCGGGACGTTTCCCGGAAGGGCATGTATTCTACCATGTTGCGTACGATAGAAAAAGCCGCGCAGTGATGCGCGGCTACGGTTCGTCAGTTTAGTTTTACCCACGAAATGGGATTCGTGGGTTACTTCTATTTATTACCACAAGCCGTTGGGCATGAGTTTCATAAGGTAGACGTCTTCCTCGCCATTTGAAGTGTGTTCCTCGACATCAACAGGATCGGGATTGAAGTCAACGGTATTGTAGAATCCCCCGGAGATCCAGACTTCACCGGATGAATTTGTTGCTACGCAATCGCTGTAGTCGTAGGTTTCGTTTCCCCATACACTGACCCAGTAGAATTCACCGGCTGAATCGAACTTGCTGACATACGCATCTCGCTGGCCGTTGGATGTGTGTTCCAGAACATCCACGGGGTCGGGATCGAAGTCGCTTGTCGCTTCGAATCTTCCACCGATATAAACATTGCCCAGTGTGTTGATGGCAACTCCACCCCACGTGCTATCGGACCCGGGTCCACCCCAGGTGTTACACCACTGGAAATCCCCGGATGTGTCCAGTTTCAGAAGGAATGCATCATCGTCACCAGAAGTGTCATGTAAATCCACATCAACGGGATCAGGGTCGAAATCGACGCCAAGACCCGCAAAAACGCCGGAGATGTAAACATAGCTCCCCCCGTCCTCGACGGCAACTCCGGTGCCCCTGTCATTAGGGCCGGTGTTCCCCCAATCGTGAGCCCATTGCCAGACGCCGTTTGTATCGAACTTGCTGACGTAGGCATTATTGGAGGTTGACGCATCATGCCAGTCAGTATCGACCGGGTCCGGGTCGAAATCGACATTCCCATAGAAGCTTCCTGCTGCGTACACGTTGCCGGCGTCATCAGCCGAGAGCCCGTAGCAAGAGTCATAGCTGCTGCCGCCCCATGTGTGGCCCCAAGCGTAATCACCGGTTGAATCAAGTTTAATGATGAAAATATCGGCATTACCGATAGATGTGTGATTCTCAACATCAACCGGGTCAGGGTCGAGGTCGATGGTGCTTGTGAATGTACCAGCGACGTAAACATTACCGGAACCATCAATCGTAACCGCATAGCCGGAATCATATTCAGACCCTCCCCAGGTGAAGGCTTTCTGGAAATTTCCGTCCGAGTCGAATACACTCAGGAAAACATCATAGCTGCCTGCCGATGTATGGTTATCAATCCCCGGACCGGGGTCGAAGTCCACAGTACCCGCGAAATCACCGGTGACGTAAATATTTCCCATGTCATCGATAGCGACATCTTCCGGTTCATCGTAGAAACTTCCCCCCCAGCTTGTGGCCCACATAAAAATGCCGTATGCATTAAATTTGCAGAGGAAAGCGTCGTCTTCGCCATTGGAGATTAAATAATTTTCCCCAGGGCCTGGGTCGAAATCGACGGCACCCGGGAAATAACCGCAGATATATGAGTTGCCGTCACTATCCAGGGCTACACTGTAGCCTTCTTCGTAACCGGCTCCCCCGAAGGTGCGGGCCCAGCCGTACGGGTCGGGTTGGGTAACTTCGAGTAATCCGGTGCCGGTGCCGGTCTCACCGCAGGCGTTGGTTACCTCGACATCGTAGTAGCCGGGAGTAGTTCCCCATGGAGCAAGTATGTCGCAATGCAGCATTGTACCGCTGTCAACGGTGACGTTTGTGCCGACGATGTCAGGTTCACCGGTTTTCTTCAGTGCAACATCAGCACTGGAACCGTAGAAATTGGTGCCGGTTATTTCAACATCAGTAGAAGGGAATCCCGTCAGTGCAGAGGGAGGGTCAATGCCGATAACTGTGGGAACGGGGCATAAGACTTCGAATAGATCGGTACCCGTGGCGAATTTTGTATCTGTGTTAGTAACCTTGATGTCGTAAGCACCTAAAACCGCATCGAATGGGATGTCGATATCACAAGTTATGTTATTCATATCAACGACAACAACATTTGTCGCGTTGAATGAATCCGATTCGGGCAAAATGAATGCGACGGTGGCTGGGCCGTAGAAGAACTCACCGGTGATTGCCACATCGGTTATGATCTCTCCCGCATCCCCGCTTATCGGGTCGGTGCCAATGACTACCGGGGTCGGATTGAAAACCTCGAACAAGTCTTCGCCGACGGCCAGTTTGCCATCACCGTTGGTCAGCTCGACATCATACAGTCCGATCCCGGCGTCAACCGGGATATCGAGGTCGAAAGTAATCAGGTTCTCATTCTCAACTGCAAGATTGAGCACTCCAATGGGTGTTCCAAGTGCGGGACTGAGTACTATTTCAGCCGGAGCGAGGAAATTGTCGCCGACGACAACTACGGTAGTAAGGGTTGTATCCAGCTCACCGTATCCCGGATCGATACCGGTTACGACGGGTTCGGTGGTTTCCGAAACGGTGACGGTGAAGAAGTCGTAGAGTGGCTTCGAAGGCGGCGTGCCCGAATCGGCCTGTATCATGACCCTGTACTCACCGGTCGGTGCGCCCTGGGAATTCGTTAGCGTTGCTCGCCATACGGGCCCGGCGAGGAGTTCGAAATCAAGGAATCCGCCACCGATCAGATCCTCGGAGGAAAGTTTCACGGTGTTCACATCGCCCTGCCAGTCGTGCACGGCTACGAAAAGGTCAACCGTGGCGGTGTTGAACTGATATAGAACTCCATCCTGCACGAAGTCGGAGATGGTGTACGGTTCCGAGCAATTGGAGGGGAAGGATGCATCGACGGCGAAGGTTAGTGCAAAATATGCCGGTGGTGTGGGTATGAAAACCTGGAAATTTTCTTCGTGCGAGGTGTTTCCGGCAAACTTGCGGGCCGGTTGGTCTTTCGCGAACGCGATGAATGGATTTATTTCCCCGCCGCCGGGCATGTCCCATTGTCCCGTCCAGTCATCGGGATTTGTGAGCAGGTGCCCGTAGTCGTTAGTGTGAAGGATGCCGCGTACGTCGTATCCTCCAATTGGTGTGGGATTGCGGAGGGTGACGTCGGCATCGAGGATGTGGGTTACGGGGTCGAATGAATTGACTGCGACAGCGAAACAATCGTCGCAGGCAGGTGGCAAGATCATGTTGGTGACATTGAAGTGAGCCTGCGTATTTCTTTCCGGAACGATTACGACCTCCATTGTGGCCGGATCGAAGGTGACATTCCAGAGGCCCCAGAGTACACGTTCCGAGACGGGTTCCCTTATCGGATCGGGATTGGCCGTGGTGATACCTGATATTTCATCCCCCGGATTATCTATTGGTGCAAGGGGATTGATACCTGTCCCCGAACATCCCAATGTGAATAAGATAATACATAGAACAATCATGACCTGGATTGTTGTCATTTTCATCGCGCGCCTCCAGTATGTGTTCATCGCTTCCACTTGTCTTCGCGAGTGCAGCTATTCTACCATGCAGAGGCATAATGCAAAAACCGCGCCTTTGGGCGCGGTGATAATTGCAGAATTCAAAGTGCTCCGGTTACTCCGACCACAAGCCGTTCGGCAGGAGTTTGAGCCTGAGAAGGAACACGGATCATCCCCGTTTCAACTTATCGATCTGGGTGTTGACTTCGCGTACGAGGTCGGCGTAAACCTCTTTTGAGAGGGAGCCCTGCTGGTAGAGATCCATGAGTGATGACTTACCGGCGTTGAGGGCTTTGAGACGTGCTTCATTTTCGAGGCGGAGAAGTGCTTCTTTTCCTTCCACACGGAGTTGTTCAATTTCAGCTTCGGCTTTCTCGGCGCGTTCGGTGAATTCAGCGGCGAGTTCGCGTCCCATGTCGGGGAGGATCGCCTTTTCGTTGGCGAGTTCGGTAAGGCGGTCGGCCGCGGTGAGGTTGAGCGCGATGCGTCCGAGCAGGGTCTCATATACCTGTTCTGATGCATCGGCGGTGCGCATGCCGAAGCGTTCGAGGAACCATCCGATTGACAGTCCCTGGACGAGAAGGCTGAATATTGCGACGCCGAATGTCATCGCGAGAATTTCTTCACGGTATGGTAAATCCTTTGGCAGGGAAAGTGCTAATGCCATCGAGAGGGCGCCACGCAGTCCGCCCCACCAGATCAAGAATTTATACTTACTTGAAATCGGCCGGTCGAGTTTGGCGATAAGCGGTGCGAGGAGATAGACAACCAACGCGCGCGATATCAGTACCGCTAAAATAGCGAGCAGCACGCCGAGGCGATGATCCCAGAGGACATCGACTTTTACCTGGATGCCAATGAGGAGGAATACGAGGGCGTTTACGAGGAACCCGATATATTCCCAGAATGTCAGGAGGCTTATGCGCGTGGTGGGGGTCATCCCGATGACGAATCCATAGTTGCCGACCACGAGCCCGGCGGCGACAACGGCTATTACGCCTGACAGGCCCAGGTGCTCGGCGAGGATATATGTGCCGAACGCAACTATTGTGCTGAGGGTGATTTC
>CBDVBS010000082.1:0-11150 GCA_965372275.1 uncultured bacterium
TAGAGACCACAGGTTATCCCTCAGCGGAGTATGACCCGTGGACTGCTGCATACCCGGATGGAATCGATCCGAACACACCTTCCGATCCCCATCTGAAATCAGGATCGGACGGTATTCTGGACTGGGTAATCATCGAGGTTACCGGTGGTGCCGATGTCCACAGCGACAGCGTGAAGGACCACTACACCTATGGTGGAACATAGTTCATGTAGGACTTCCGCTACGCATGTAGACTTTGAATCTTGATAATCGATAACCGGTGCGGGTGTGAATACACCCCATCCAGAGAAACAGAGAGCAGAAATTCTAATTATATTTATATGGTCAGCATCATAACGCTTAATGTTTATTATGGATCCGGTTTGAAGATAGCTTCTTATGAAGAACCCCACAATGTGGGGTAACCCTTCAAAACGTTTCTTTCTGCACTCCAAATCTAACTCGAAAGGAGGTGCTCAAGGGCATGCGGAGAAAACAACGAGGGTTTACATTAATAGAATTGCTGGTTGTTATCGTTATCATCGGTATCTTAGCCGCTATGGCGCTGCCTAACTTCGTTAAGGCACGTGAAAAGGCGAAAGAAGCCGAGGTTAAATCTAACATCCACTCAATTCAGATCGCTCTCGAGAGATATGCCGTTGACACTGGTGGAGAGTACCCGTTGATCCTTTACGGTGGTGACTGGACAGACACATTCGCTACTTACAGGAGCTACGAGCAGTTCCCTCCAATCGATTTCCCTGATTATATACCCTTCCGGGGTGATATAGACGCTCTTCTGGAATTTGGTTACTTGGCTCAGTATCCTCAGAATCCGTTCTACAGGAACCGTAATGTTGATAAGTACGGTAAGATCATTACCAATCCTGGTGAGAATGCATTCAACGAGGGTCTTCAGTTCTCGCTTGGACGTGTAAACATTTGGGCGAGACCACGTGATCGAAGCAGAGAGTATATCCGCAGGGAAGTCGGTGGTGAAAAAGGCAATCTGATGTGGGAAATCAGTGAAGGCCAGAGGCACGCACCATGGCCGATTATCGTGGTGCCACCGCCGCAACCTTCACCAACCGGTTTCATTAACCCTGATCCGGGGACCTTCCTGCAGAATGCCACGAACTACCGCGACGACTACCAGTTCTGGCTAACACCAGGAAACTTCTACTACTATGCACTGTTCGATGGCGTAGGCTGCTATTCATCGTTCGTCGATATCGACGGAGACGGCCAGGGTGACATCGGTTACCCGATTCAGGGAGCGGTTATAGGCTTTAAGCTCTGTGGTTACGGTACAATCTGGAACCCAGGTGGTGACTATTACAATCTCTGGGGTGATTTCCCCGAGAGATCGTTATTCACGCTCAATATTCCGACTGGCTCTCCACCGGAAAACATTCTTGACATCTATGTCGGTCCCGACGACAGGCGCGATGGTATTATCATCGTCGTTGAGAGTGGTGTTGATAGACGTACACCTCTCGGTCAGGAACAAGCCGGGCATATGTAAACCACCCAGCTGGTTAATTCAAGGGAGAGAACCTCCGGGTTCTCTCCCTTTCTTTTTTACATAACTTCCCTGTATTAGTCCTTGTGTTCTTGACACAGGTGTCACTTTGAAATAAAATCATCAGGCTAAGCGGATCGCTAAAAGCTTGCGGGAATAGCTCAGTTGGTAGAGTGCCACCTTGCCAAGGTGAAGGTCGCGGGTTCGAGTCCCGTTTCCCGCTTATTTTTTTTGCCGAAATACCATAACCAAGGTTTATTTATGAAATCGAGTTACGAGAAAATCGATCCCACGCATATCAAGCTTGACATTACATTAACCAAAAAAGACTGGCACACCGCGGCAAACCGTGTGTACGGCGCATTCGCGCACGAGGTAAAAGTCCCGGGATTCAGGCCCGGACGTGCCCCGCGGAAAGTCATCGACCAGTATGTCGGAGCCAAGCAGGTATTCGATTCCATCAGGGAAGATATCATTAACGAAACGGTACTTTCCGCCATTCGCAAGCACGAGTTGCAGCCGATAACGCGTCCTGAGCTTGAACTGGAAACGCTTGAAAAGCTGGAGTCGGTCCCCGACGGCGAAGATATTACTTTCTTCGCCACAATAGAATTATGGCCGGAAGTCCCGCAATTCGCATACAAGGGATTGAAGGTGCTCGTTAAGAAGCGCGTGGTAACCGATGAGAATATCGAAAAGGCAATCGAAGGTATCCAGTTCCAATCAGCCACGAAAACAGAGATCGATGACCGACCCGTTGAAGACGGAGACTGGGTTACTTTCCAGTTCAGGGGTGTCGCTGAACCCGAACCGGCAGAGAAAGATGAATCGTCCGGTGAACCGGATGAAAAGAAAGAGAGCGATGGGCCGTTAATCATGGAGGACACCTACTCCATCCATGTCGGGCATGATACAAGCCTGCCGGGCATCGGGGATTCCCTCAAGGGACTGAAGAAGGAAGAGGAAAGGGATTTCGAGATCGTACTTCCCGATGACTTCCCCCGGGAAGATATGCGCAACCGCACCATGCAATGCCACGCGGTCATGAAAAATATTGAAGAAATGGAATTGCCGGATATCACTGATGAATTTGTTAAGGAGAATCTCAAGTTGCAGGATGTTGAAGAACTTAAGGCGAATATCAGGCTTTCGATGGAGAATTCACACAACGATCTGAAGCGCAAGGAAGCCAATGAAGCCCTGGATGAATTCTTCACCAACACAATATCCTTCGAATCTCCCAAGGCGTTCATCGAGAGCCGCAGGGAAACCATCCTTGAGAACATGCGCTCCTACTACGACAGGATGGACCAGGATCTCAATGAAATTATGCGCGACAAGGAGAAAGCCGAGCAGATACAGCGGGATGTCGATGAAGAAGCTCGGAAGCAGATATTGATCGAGATGATCTATGATGATATCGCGCGCAAGGAGAAAATCGAAGTTGAGATCGACGAAGTGAAAAACTATCTCTACATGATGCAGTCCATGCAGAAACTGAAAGAAAAGGATGTCAAGAAACTGCTGAAGGATGAGAATTTCCTCCTTTCGGTTCGTAACGACATTAAGAACAAGAAAGTCATTGATTTCCTGTTTCAGAACAATGATATTACCGAAGTTGATGATACTGATGCAATAGAAAAACGTGTTGAATTGACCGGGGATTCAACCGGTGAGACGGTATCCGAAGACACTGAAGCCCTGGAGCAGCAGCAGGAAACCTCGGCGGATGATGCTCCTGAAATTGAAGCGATTGTTGAGGATAATGAAGCGTCTGAAGAAACGGACGCCCCCTCTTCGGATAATGAAGATAAACCTGATGATTGAGGAGTTTAAACCATGCCTTATGTACCGATTGTCGAGGAAATGCATCCCCACGGGGTTATAGTACGGTATGACATCTTTTCCCGTCTCCTGAAGGACAGGATTATTTTCATCGGTGACCCCATCGAGGACATGCTCGCCAACGTGGTCATCGCCCAGCTCCTTTTCCTTGAGAAGGAAGACCCCGAAAAAGACATCGACATTTATATCAACTCTCCCGGCGGGATCGTCTCGTCGGGATTCGCCATATACGACACCATGCAGCTTATCAAACCCGAGGTATCGACCATCGTCGTAGGCGCCGCTCACAGTTTCGCGACAGTCCTGACCACCGGCGGCGCCAAGGGCAAACGTTTCGCCCTGCCCAACTCGCGCATACATATGCACCAGCCTCTCGGCGGTATCCATGGACAGGCATCGGATATCGATATCCACGCCAAGGAGATCCTCAGGCTGCGTGAACGTATCAACGAAATACTTCACAAGTGCACCGGGCAGCCGATTAAAAAGATCGAAAAGGATACCGACCGCGATTTCTTCCTGTCCGCCGAAGATGCCGTAGAGTACGGGCTCATCGATAAGATACTGCATCCGGGCGAACGTGCAGCAGTGAAAGAGGAAGAATAATTTCACCAGCAATCCCAAATTCGCGGAGGGGATAAAATGACAAAAAAGAAGGATACCGATAATCTATATTGCTCATTCTGCGGAAGGCCCAAAGAACGCGCGACCCGTCTTGTTGTTGCTCCCGGTGGCGTGTATATCTGCGAGTCGTGCGTGGAACTTTGCGCCCAGGTGCTGCGTTCGGATTCATGGGAAGAAGGGGATGAATCATTCTCCACAATTCTGAAGCCCAAGGAAATCAAGGAATTCCTCGACGAGTATGTGGTCGGACAGGATGATGCCAAGATCGCCCTGAGTGTGGCTGTTTATAACCACTACAAGCGCATACGTTCACACCGCGCGGTAATAGATACCGAGATTCAGAAATCGAATATCATACTCATCGGCCCAACCGGCGTCGGCAAGACCCTTCTCGCGCAGACATTGGCCAGGGTGCTGAATGTCCCGTTCGCCATCAGCGACGCCACATCCATCACCGAGGCCGGTTATGTCGGCGAGGATGTCGAAAATATCATCCTGAAACTTTTCGCGAACGCCAAGGAGGATATCCAGGCGACCCAGCGGGGAATCATCTACCTGGATGAAGTTGACAAGTTAGCCCGTAAGTCGGCCGATAATCCATCCATCACGCGTGATGTCTCCGGTGAAGGCGTACAGCAGGCGCTGCTCAAGATCCTTGAAGGCACCGTGGCCAATGTCCCGCCCACCGGTGGACGCAAGCATCCCGAGCAGGCGTATATTCCGATCGATACGACGAACATCCTGTTCATCCTCGGTGGTTCGTTTGATGGGCTTACCGATATTATCAATAAACGCACCGGCTCCTCCACGATGGGCTTCCGTGCCGTTCCCACAAGCAAATCCAAGCTTAAACAGGCGGCGACATTGAAGAAAGTCCTTCCCCAGGACCTTGTCAAATATGGATTCATCCCGGAATTCGTGGGACGTATCGCGGTCCTCGCCACGCTTGACGACCTGGAACAACCCGACCTCGTGCAGATACTCACCGAGCCGAAGAACGCGATCACGCGTCAGTTCCAGGAACTCATGGCAATGGACGGCGTCGAGCTGGAATTCGAAGAGGACGCGCTGGAAATGATCGCCGAACTTGCGAAGAAGCGTAAGACCGGCGCGCGCGGACTTCGAAGTATCATCGAAAGCCTGATGATGAAGATGATGTACGAAGCACCATCCGTCAAGGGCCTCGAGCGGATTGTCATAACCAAGGATGATGTTGAAAAAGGTTGCGTGAATATTCCCGAAAGCATAGAACCGAAAAAGCCCAAAAAGAAGAAAACAAAACAATCCATTGATGATATGCTCGAAGAAGCAAGTTAGATAAATATAACAGAACTCCTTATTGCAATCCCGTAGCCCGGCAATCCCTTGCCGGGTCTTCTCTTAACTCCATGTAACCCGGCATTCCGATGCCGGGAAATAAATCTTATCTTACCGGAATTCACGTGTCCCGGAAAATGAGTTTCCGGGCTACATGGTCTCATTCATCTGCCCCTGTCAGTGGCTTAGTTAATAAACCAATTAACGAGTTAGAACTGCCTGTTGCGATGTCCTTCGTATAACCTGTTGGTTGTGGGCTAAAGATGCAAGCGGCAGCATATGTGAGAATTACTTCACGGTTCCTAAGGTCTTTAGCTGCTTCGGCAATAGCATTATATGTTAACAAGGCGTTCTGTCGATGTTTATTCACTATGGCGTTATGAGTGTGAGAGAGAAAATTCCTTCCAGACAAATATAGCATATACAGGAGAACAGCGAATATGAGGACCTTACTTACCGCCAACTGAATACTCTCGTAAGTATTACTTTGGGGTATCCACTGATGCAGCCAAAGGCTAATAACAGCGAATAGAACAGCAATGAAACCAATGATAACTGTAATATTTCTCCAAGCATTAGCCTGCTCATGATGAGATTTTGATTCATCATTAAAATGAATTGCTTGCTGTGATACTCCCAACTCGGATGCTGCATTTCGAATACTCTCCAAAGCCAGTTCAGCTTCATTCCTGTATTCACTCATTTCAGATTTTACCTTTTCTGAAATCTCACTTAAGTCTGAGACAATCCGCCTTGCATTTGTTTCTAATTCGCTAATATCCTTTGTCTTCGCCATGGAGTAGGAAATAATCGGATGAAGGATCTCAAAAGTAACAATGTAATTGCTTGAAAGCTTGTTAATTAGACCATCCCGTTCAGTAGCAGGATTAGCCGCATCTGCTGTAAATGCAAGAATGCTGTTAAGCAAGCTAATATCCTCTTTTGCACGAGAGATAAATTGACTTAGCATTCCAGGGGGATAATCATCTAATACTCCATCATCGAGTTTGTTATACAAACTAATCAATTTAGTCGCTGGAGCTACAGCACCCGAGAAATCTAAACTGGTACCCAATTCCTGCACTCTCGGTAATTTATCTACATCGAATTCTTGAAGCTCATTTAAAAAACCTCTAGCATGATCATGAGTTGTTTTGGGTTTTTCATCAGCCATTTATTTTCTCCTTCTGTAATATTACATTATGTAGGCTAGCAATTCCGTTGCCGGGAATAGATTACTCTTCCTCGAAGTAGTCCAAATCAATCTTCTTCATATCAAATTTCCTTGAAAGGGAAACACCTATATCGAAATCGATCATATTTTCAACCAGTTGATCGCCATCTATAAGAACGACCTTTAAATCCAAATCCCTTGCATACGTTATGGCTTCGTTTGAGAAGTTGGCAGTGGCAATAAAAACTCCCTTTTTAGCGCGTTTACCCTGAAGAGCACCCACGAACTTCTGTATCTCCGGCCTTCCTACAGTATTCTCCCAGCGTTTGGCTTGAATATAGATAACGTCAAGACCGAGTCGATCTTCCTTTATAATCCCGTCAATTCCCTCATCACCACTTCTTCCAATTGCCTCACCAGCATCCTTCCTTGAACCACCGTACCCCATATTCACCAAAAGCTCGACCACAAGTTTTTCAAAGAAAGCAGGAGAACAAGATTTAACCTTTTCCAGTATTTCTTGTCCTAAAGTATCCCTCAGGGCCATGTACGCATCCTCAAGGGCTTCTTCAGGATTAATTTTTGTGTCTCTTTCCTCGACCGCTTCCTCTACGTTGCCTTCGGACTTGCGTTCTCTAAATTTCCTAAAGCCAGGAAACCGATTCAAGTATTTCACATTTATTGCTTCTGGTTTCTCGGCAATAACATCAAGTCCTTCCTGTGTTATTCTGAAATATCCTCGCTTTGAAGTATCCAACAACCCAGCCTTGCTCATATATGTTTTTGCCCAGCCAACTCTATTACTAATTATTGACTTTCTTCCACTTGGCAACAATCTCTTTCTCTCGTCTGTTGATAAATCAAAATGCACAACCATATTGTCAACGGCTTCCTGAAAACCATGCTCTTCCCCATCGGAGCTCATTCTGAGTAGAGGTAACATAATTGTCTGATAATCAGGTATCACTAAAATTCTCCCTGCGTTCCTAATACGCTCTATGTTTCAGAATTCTCCCCTCTGAATCTTAATATTAGCACCAAAGTATTTCATTGTGAAGTCAAGAATCCCGGAAAATGAGTTTCCGGGCTACGGGATGGATCGCAGGCGCGAAAAATGACTCATCCCTTGACGAGGAAAAGAAATGTGGTAATATACCGACAATAAAATGATGTTACATATCCTGAAAATAGCGACATACGTAGTTGTCGGCGTTACGAAGCCCGGGCCGTCCCCGGGGTAGCGTCGCTGATTCTACCGGACGGTTCGGGCTCGCGAAAAGATTCGCGGGTTTTTTGTTACCCGCACACCCCGCGGGAAATCCAAAACAGACCCGACGGGGAATCAAAATTATTCAGGCAGGTAAGAACAATGACCGATAAACCAAAACGTAATGATGAATTCTTAAAGCGCTCCTACAACCCCGCTGAAGTCGAGGACGGGTGGTATCAATACTGGATGGACGCCGATCTCTTCAGCCCGGAAGCCGACACCGCGCGGGATACATTCAACGGCGACCAATTCTGCATCGTCGTGCCGCCGCCGAATATCACCGGCGGACTGCACATCGGACACGCGCTCAATTTCACCATCCAGGACGTGATCATCCGGCTCAAGCGCATGCAGGGATTCGAGACATTGTGGCTTCCCGGCTACGATCATGCCGGCATCGCCACGCAGATGATCGTCTCGCGTCAACTCGAAGCGAAGGGCATCAAACGCGAAGACCTCGGCAGGGAGAAATTCCTTGAGAAAGTCTGGGAATGGAAAGAACTCAACTCCAACCAGATCATCAACCAGGTGCAGGAGATCGGATGCGCGATGGACTGGAAGCGCATACGGTTCACACTCGACGATAATCTCAGCCGCGCGGTGCGTGAAGCATTCGTGCGCTTATATGAGAAGGGCGATATTTACCGGGGGACGTATATCGTCAACTGGTGCCCATCATGCGGTACCGCAATCAGCGACCTTGAGGTGGACCACGACGAGGTAGAAGGTGCGTTCTACAAAATAGCCTACCCGTTGGCGGACGGTTCGGGTGAGATGGTGGTCTCCACTACCCGTCCCGAAACGATGCTTGCCGATACAGCGGTCGCGGTTAATCCGGCGGATGAGCGTTATAAAGACCTCATCGGGAAGACGGTTATCCTTCCGCTGATGGATATCGAGATACCGATCATCGCGGATGATTATGTCGATATTGAATTGGGCACCGGTTGTCTCAAGATAACCCCTGCCCACGATCCGAACGACTACGAGATCGGGTTGCGGCATAATCTTGAGATGCCCAAATGCATCGGCCCTGATGGAAATATGACCGACCTTTATGCGCCCCTCGCGGGAATCGACAGGATGGAAGCACGAAAGAAAGTCCTTGAATTGCTCGATGAACGCAGCCTGATGCGCGGTGAGCAGAAACATTCGCACCAGGTGGGGCATTGCTTCCGATGCAAGACCATGATCGAGCCGTATGTCAGCGACCAGTGGTTCCTGAATATGGAACGCATCGTCAAACCCGCGCTTGAAGTTGTGCGGGATGGGCGGCTGAAGCTCATCACCGATAAATGGAATAAGGTCTATTTCGACTGGCTTCAAAACATTCGTCCATGGTGCATAAGCCGTCAGCTATGGTGGGGGCATCGGATACCCGCATGGTATTGCCCGAACGGACATATGACCGTGGCACGCGAAACGCCCGGCAAATGCGCCGAATGTGGCTCAACCGAATTGACGCAGGAGAATGACGTGCTCGATACGTGGTTCTCATCGTCGCTATGGCCGTTCTCAACAATGGGCTGGCCAGATGAGACCGAGGATTTGAAGAAGTTCTATCCATCCAATGTGCTCGTGACCGCGTTCGATATTCTATTCTTCTGGGTGGCACGTATGGCGATCATGGGTATGGAATTCATGGACGGCTCGCCATTCCATGACTGCCTTCTGCATGGCCTTGTCAGGGATGAGAAGGGCGAGAAGATGTCGCGCACCAAGGGCAATGCAATCGACCCGATAGAAGCCATCGAGGAGCACGGGCGCGATGTGCTGCGTTTCACCATGAATCATTACTTCTATCGCGGAAAGCAGGATTTCACCCTGACCGCCGACAGATTCAAGGGTTCAAGGTTCTTCATTAACAAGTTGTGGAACGCATCCAAGTTCGTGCTGATGAACCTTGGTGAGGGTTTTGAGTTCAAGGGCATTCCCGACGGTATCGATATCGACAAACTCTCCCTCGCCGACAAGTGGATCCTCACTCGGCTTGATGCGGTTATCGAGGATTACACGAAGTATATGGAGTCCTACGACTTCGGGATGGCGTCGAATCTGCTGTACGGTTTCATCTGGGACGAATTCTGCGACTGGTATCTCGAAGCCGTCAAATCCGATTTATACGGTGATGACGAAGACTCCAAAGTTTGCATACGACATATCCTCTATCACTGCCTGATGACCATCCTGCGCCTCTATAACCCCGTTATACCGTTCGTCACGGAGGAGATATACCGTGAATTCCCCGGTGATCGCGATGATTCGCTGACGGTCAGCAAATGGCCCGAGCCGCTTGGATTGTCAATTGACGGCGCGAAATCGGTGGAATACTTCACCCTGCTGATGAAACTCATCCGGGGCACGCGTTACCTTAAGAAGGAAATCGGGTTGCCTGACAGCAGGGAAGTGAATGTGATCATACGTCCCGCAGGTGTTGCCGGAAGGCTCCTTGAGATGCAGCGTGTGATATACAACGCATTAGCCAAGGTTGGAGAAATTAACTTCATCAGCCAGGATGACCCGCGTCCCGAAGGCGCACTGTTCAACTTAGTTGACGGGACCGAGATATATATGATCGTCGAGGATATCGAAGCTCTCAAGAACGAGTTCATGAAATTGACAAAAAAAGTTAATGAGCGGGAGAAATATATTGCCGGGCTCGAAAAGAAGCTATCAAACGAAGGTTTCATTTCAAAAGCACCCGAGGACGTTGTAGATAATGAACGCGAGAAATTAGCATCAGCCAAGCGTGATTTAGTAGAATTGAGTAACAGGTATGAAAGAATGAAGGATGTTGTTGGTTGATGGGTTGCGGAAATTGATTTCAAGCTGCTGTAGTGTAGCTGTAGAAGAAGTAAGGATGTGCCGAATAAATGGGACAGGCCTCAGTAGATTAAGCGTTGGGCAACTGGTATTATGCGCTGTTCGGAAGCTACGTTCTCCATTTCTAAAGGCCAGTCCCTATTTTTCGGCTTTTCAACAGGCCCGTAATAGCGGCTTTTTCATTACCCCAAAAACTGAAGCACGATCCCAAGGGACCGTGCTTACCCATTCGGATATGGCCTAATTCAATATTTCCTGTTTTAGAACCCGGATGCGAATACGAAGCAATCAACAAAATCATGTGCCACCGACCCGCCAATTTCGAGTTCAGCATCCTCTGTGTCGAACACATTTACTGAGCAGGTGTAGTTCCCGGGTCCCTCGTAGAGATGGCTCACCCGCATTCCAACCTGCCCGTCGGAACCATCACCGAAATCCCAGACGGCCATGTATGGTGGATTGCCACCCGTGACATTCACATAGAAGGACGTGGACAGGTAACCATAGCCCACGGTCTTCGTGGCGCTTGCGTCAATCCCAAGCGCTCCGCCGCCCGGCGGGGGCAAAGCACTGCCACCGTCGTTGCATCCCGGGAA
>CBDVBS010000083.1:0-11062 GCA_965372275.1 uncultured bacterium
TCGGGAGACCTACACTACCCGTTCATTCAAGCATTGATTACTAAGATTGGCCTTAGACAAAAGAGCGGTCTTCATCAATCCACCATGTGATATGAGTAACCACCCTTCTGAAGACAGAAGTGTGCCACCCGGAAAGAAAATGGCGAAAGTCGAGGGAATGTCTGCGCATCAACCAGAGGAACATTTGCATACTCACGACCGTGATGTATAATCTTTCAGCACGCCGGAGTGGCGGAATTGGTAGACGCAGTAGACTCAAAATCTACCGTGGTTCAACCCACGTGCCGGTTCGAGTCCGGCCTTCGGCATTTTTGTTTTTTTGTAGAGCAAGAAGCACGGGTATTAACTCGTGCTTCTTATTTAGTAGCATCATCAGTATTGGGATTTATTTCCCGGCTTCAGAAAGCCGGGCTACATGAAATCAGAATGTTATGTTCATCGGGAAAATAAATTACCCTATCAGATTCAAATTTGCATTATAGAGTTCTTCGTCCAGCTTGTTATGCCCCCTTGCGACTTCTTCCAGCGGGGCGGTGGTAAGTTGACCGGTTCTCACTGCCGTCATAATGCCAAATTCATTTCCAAGTATATGGTCAATAGCCGCGATACCCATTCGCGAGGCGAGTATTGCATCCGCCGCCGATGGACTTCCACCGCGCTGTACGTGTCCAAGAATGACAACAGTCGGTTTGAATCCAAGGTACTTCTCCACCTGGTGCGCGACATAATAGCCCGATGCGATATCTTCATCGTTGTGATGCACCCTGGCAACCCCCTCGGCAACGACAAGTATTGCGTGCTTCTTTCCCTTGGTGATTCCCTTGTCAAGATCATCACAAATGGCATTGTAATCGGGTGGGAACTCCGGGACTATGATCGCCTCTGCTCCCCCGGCGATTCCGGCATACAATGCAATCCAGCCCGATTCGCGTCCCATTACTTCCATGATGAGCGTACGTTTATGCGCGCCGGCGGTGTCACGTAATCTCCTAAGACACTCAAGAGCCGTGTTAACCGCTGTATCGAACCCGATGCAGAACTCCGTGCCATGAACATCATTATCAATCGTGGCGGGAATCCCGATGATTTTATGTCCCTTATTCACAAGCTCCATTGCGCCACGAAATGTGCCGTCTCCGCCGATGGTTATAAGGCAATCAAGCTCCCATCGATGTATGTTCTTAAGGGCGCTCTCAAACCCTTCCTCGGTTTGGAAATCGGGTGACCGGCGGGTGCCGATAATCGTGCCGCCACGCGTGAGGATATCGCCGACCGACCGGTTGCTCATCTCTTCGATCTTCCCGTCCACAAGACCCTGGTAGCCGCCGTATATAGCGAACGCACGCTGGTCGGCGTGTATTGCATAACGAGTTGCCGCGCGAAGTGCCGCGTTCATTCCGGGGGCGTCCCCGCCCGATGTGAGGATACCAATTCTCTTCGAAGTCATCCCGTTGCCTCCAGGTTCAGACAATGCAAATTATATCAGAACATGCGCACACCAATTCGAGCCTGCATCCTCGATCCCATATTAAAATCAGGAAACGACACCATTTCGGTGCCGGTTGGAATTCATTATTTCTGTTTAATCCCGGATCTTTGAAGAAATTACCATCGTCCGTCCAGTTAGAGCAAACAGATCGCCCCGATGCCCATTTTACTGAGTTCGGAAGTTATCTCACTACCGTGGAAAAGTAAGCTCATGATGATGCTTACGATTATCGTAACGATGAACATCAGGAAGGCATACCCCCATGATGTTTCATACATTGACTGGATGACATATATCGTTACGAAGAAGCACCCAATCAATCCGATACCCAGTATGCAAGGACCCATGCACGACAGAAAAGCCATTCCTACACCGAGCAGGAAACCAGTAAAATACAGAATCAGGGTGCAGGCTATCGCGGTTGGGAATCCACGGTTGCCGTGACCCGTAACATATGCCGCTAAGTGAAGTACCACGGATGAAATCAGAACCTGTATGATAAAGGTAAAGATAAGGGTTAAACAAACCATTAGTAACCTCCCGTGTAGATATGTTCATTCTAATGACCTGAATTGATCATGTTATGTTGCATATGCGTACAAAAATTTCCAGGCCTGAATCCGACCGGATTCCGACCTGGAAACTGAATCTTTGGGAGGTACCGGTTATTCCCCGAACTTGAGACCCTGGGCTAACGGCAGTTCCGAGCCCCAGTTGATTGTATTTGTCTGACGCCGCATGTACGCTTTCCACGAATCGGAACCGGCTTCACGTCCGCCGCCGGTCTCTTTCTCACCGCCGAATGCACCGCCTATCTCGGCGCCGGATGTTCCGATGTTGATATTGGCGATACCGCAATCCGATCCGCGATGGGACAGGAATGTCTCGGCTGCATAGAAGTTGCTGGTGAACATCGAGCTTGAAAGCCCCTGTGGGACAGCGTTCTGCATCTCTATCGCATGCTCGTAATCCTTGATCTTTATCGCGTATAGAATAGGAGCGAATGTCTCATCCTGGACGATCTGCCAGTCATTCTCGGCTTCGGCAATACACGGTGTGACATAGAACCCATTCTCATATCCCGGGACCGTGTGACATTCGCCGCCATAGACAATCTTGCCGCCCGATTCCTTGATGCGTTCAATAGCGGCCATCATTATATCGATCGCAGGCTGGTTGACCAGCGGTCCCATCAGGATGCCTTCCTTGAGCGGATCGCCGATGGGGATCGATTCATAGGCCGTTACGAGACGCCGCATGAATTCGTTATAAACTTTTTCGTGAACGAGTATCCGCCGTGTACTTGTGCAGCGCTGACCCGATGTGCCAACCGCCCCGAAAAGAACAGCCATCAAGGCGAGTTTCAAATCTGCGTCGTCCATTATGATGATCGCGTTATTCCCGCCAAGTTCGAGGATCGTTCGTCCGAGCCGTTTGCCGATGACTTCACCGATCCGGTAACCCATCTCGCATGAACCCGTCGCCGATACAAGTGGAATGCGCATGTCGTTGATGAGCTTCTCCCCAACCTTCGAGCCGCGTCCGATTGTCAGGTTAAATATGCCTTCCAAATCGAATTCCTTCATTACATCGTTGCAGATATTCTGCACCGCTATCGCGGTAAGCGGAGTTTGAGAGGATGGTTTCCAGAGCATCGTATCGCCGCATACCGCTGCTATTGCGGCGTTCCATGCCCATACAGCCACAGGGAAGTTGAATGACGATATGATGCCGATAATGCCGAGAGGATGCCACTGTTCGTACATGCGATGCAGCGGTCGTTCGCTGTGCATCGTCAGGCCGTATAGCTGACGTGAGAGGCCGACTGCGAAGTCGCAGATGTCTATCATCTCCTGAACTTCGCCCCCACCCTCGATGCGGATTTTTCCCATCTCGAGGGTTACCAGCGCGGCGAGTGGGTCTTTGAGGGCCCTGAGACGTTCGCCGAGTATGCGCACGACTTCACCGCGTTTCGGAGCGGGCATCATACGCCATTCCTTGAAAGCAGCTTCAGCCTTTTCCATGACCTTTTCATAATCATCTTCGCCAGCCATCATGATCTTAGCGATCGGCTGACCGTCGATCGGACTGACACTGACAAGTTCTCCACCCGTTGGTTCCTTTATCCATTCGCCGTAACATGCCCCGGAGTTGACTTCCTTTATCCCGAGGGCATCGAGGATATTTTGATGTTTATGGGCCATTGTTTTCCTCCTGAAAATGTCACAGAGTACGCACTTTATGTGGGGCAGGTTTTCTAACCTGCCAAGATATCGCAGACTGGAAAGTCTGCGCCACGCTAAAATCTCTCGCAAACGGTCTTGCCCTGCATAAAGAGAAGCAGGTAGTCGCGTCCGCCTGCTTTCGAGTCGGTGCCGGACATATTGAATCCGCCGAACGGCTGGACATCCACCAATGCTCCGGTGCATTTGCGGTTGAGGTAGAGATTGCCGACATGGAAGTGAGTTCGCGCGTATTCGAGATGAACGCGATTATTCGAGATGGCCGCGCCGGTCAGTCCGTAGATGGAATCGTTCGCCTTGTTAACGCCATCGACGAAGTCATCACATTTGATTACCGAGAGTACCGGGCCGAAGATCTCTTCCTGGCTGATGCGCGCTTTGATATCAACATCAGTGAATACAGTAGGCTCTACAAAAAAGCCCTTTGAATCATCGCATCCGCCTCCAACCTCTAACTTGGCTTCGCCCTTGCCGATTTCGATATACTCTTTGATGGTGTTGAATGCCTGCACGGAATTGACCGGGCCGAGGTAAATGTCATTATCGCTGGTATGCCCCATACGTCCGTCGAGAACCCATTTAACCTTTTCGACAACACCAGCGACGATTTCATCGTGGACATCCTTGTGGAGAATTGCACGGCTGCAGGCGGAACATTTCTGTCCCTGGAATCCATATGCGGCTACGAAGATGGCATTTATCGCCATATCGATATCAGCGTCCTTATCAACGACGATGCAATCTTTGCCGCCCATCTCGGCGATAACGCGCTTCAGCCAGATTTGGCCGGGCTGGACTTTCGCGGCTAATTCGTTGATATGCATGCCGACTTCCATCGAACCGGTGAACGCGATAAGTCGTGTTTTCGGATGACCGACAATTGTATCGCCGACTTTCGCACCGCTTCCGGGCAGGAATTGCAGGACTCCGGGTGGAAGACCGGCTTCTTCGAATATTTCATAAACGAGCGCACCGAGTATTGGAGTTGTTGAGGCGGGTTTAAGTACAACCGTATTTCCGGCAGCAAGCGCCGCCGATGTCATACCGGTGAGGATCGCCACCGGGAAATTCCATGGCGGGATAACAGCACAAGGGCCGATGGGAATATATGAAACTTCATTCTCTTCACCGGGATACGGTGTGACATCCTGTGTCTCGGCATAGCGAAATATTTCACGTCCGTAGAAATCGAGGAAGTCGAGTGCTTCCGCTGTATCGGCATCTGCTTCAAGCCAGTTCTTGCCGGCCTCAAGCACCATCGTGGCATTCACTTCGTGCCTTCGACGGCGCATAACAGCCGCCGCTTTGATGAGAATACGTCCCCTCGCCTCGGGGTCGAAATATTTCCACCAGTCGAATTTCTCCCATGATACATCGACAGCTTTTTGTGCAAGCTCTTTTGTTGCTGCGGCGACTTTTCCCATCACTTTTGAATGATCCGCCGGGTCGAGCGATTCGATCCAGTCGCCGGTGGTTATACGTTCTCCTCCGATAACGATCGGGTATTCAGCGCCATACTTGGCTTTGGCGGCCTTGAGGGCGTCCTCCATGGCCTTCTTATTATCCGGATCAGTGTAGTCAAGATATGTCTCTGTCTGAAATAGTGGAAGTCCAGGCATCTCTTATCTCCTCCTGAATTTTTATTCTTTAGTTATTCCCCGCGTCAAGGCGGGCTACGATTATATGTATTAAAAACGATTAGGGCAAGCCTAAAACGGAGGGTGACCCTTTGTATCACCCCTACAATTCAGCATCAAATTACATTTTCTGTGATGGCACGGTCTGTACGAGTCTTCGAGTACTGACCGTGGTTAAAAGGATGAGTCAGCTAAGACCACGGTCATGTCTCTGCGAAGATTATCCGGAACTTCAAGGTTACGACACGAGACCAGACCGTGCCATCAAGAAGGGTTTTTCTTGTGTAGGGGTTAACCGGAGGTTAACCCTCCTCCTATTCCCGGTAGCTGGTACTTTCCGAAGACGGAATTGGTGTTCAATTGATGTCATGGTCAATTTCCTGACCTCACCAAATATGAGGTTGAGCACGAGTCACCTACAAACCTCGAAGACTCGTTTGTAGGCGGCACCCAGACTTGAGACAGAATAATTTGTGCAACGTTAGGGTGAAGTGTGATAAATTTACTGTTTTGCTATGCAATCGGGAGAGAATGGAATGCATTCTATTGAGGTAAGAAAAACTTTCGAGGAATTTTTCAAAGAGCATGACCATCTGCACTTGCCATCGTTCCCACTCGTCCCGAAGGATGACCCTACCCTCCTCTACATCAACGCCGGCATGGCGCCATTGAAAGTTTATTTCGAAGGCAGGATCGCGCCGCCGCATCCGAGGGTTACAACAATACAGAAATGCTTCCGTGCCATTGATATCGACGAAGTCGGACGCACACCGCGTCACAATACATTCTTCGAGATGCTGGGCAATTTCAGTTTCGGCGATTATTTTAAGAAGGAGATCATCCCGTGGTCGTGGGATTACCTTACGAACTGGGTGAAGATAGCTCCTGAGAAATTGGCGGTGAGCGTACACGAGCAGGATGACGAGGCATACGATATCTGGCATAAGGACGTCGGGTTGCCGGAGTCGAAGATATTTCGCCTTGGTGATGAGGATAATTTCTGGGCGATGGCCGAGACCGGACCATGCGGGCCGGATTCGGAAATATTCTATGATTTAGGCAAAGGTTTCGGGTGTGATAATCCGAACTGTGGACCGGGATGCGACTGCGAACGCTGGCCCGAAATATGGAACCTCGTGTTCACTCAATTCAACCTGGAAGCTGACGGGTCACGCATCACACTCCCGAAAAAGAACGTCGACACCGGCATGGGTATGGAGCGCCTCTGCATGGTGCTGCAGGGAGTGACATCGGTATTCGAGACAGATTTGTTCGCTGAACTGCTCCAGTTTGCCACATCGATCTCGGCGCCTGAAGTGATAAGTGAAAAAGCATATATCACCGAAGGTGTGAACAGCCTGTATGTCTTTTGCGATCACGTCAGGGCATCGGCATTCCTTCTCGCCGATGGAATATATCCATCCAATGACGGGCGTGGATATGTGCTCAGACGCGTTATCCGAAGGTGTTTGATTCATCTGCGAAAATTGCAGACCGAAGGTCCGGTTCTTGTGAAAGCACTTGAACCGATCATTGATAAGTATGGGGATATATACCCGTCCCTTGTCGATAAACGTGAATACATTTCAGAATTGCTTTCCATTGAGGAAGAGAATTTCGCGAAGCTTATCGAAAGGAATTACGAGCATCTTAGACGTGTAACGGAGGATTCCCCGGATGTTCTTAATGGTGATGAAGCGTTTTATTTCTATGACACTCTCGGTGTTCCGATCGACCTGATTCGGGACGTGGCACATTCACTTGGCAAAGCAATCGATGAGGATCGATTCAGCGAACGTCTTGAAGAGCAGAGAAGCAAGGCAAGATCGGCTACGGCATCGCATAAAGATGATGATAAATTTATGCACGAAGGCCTTGAGCTTCCCGAGGGCATCAACGCTACCGAGATTGTCTGTCACGATACTGACAAGATCGACGCCAGGATTCTGCACGTTGACGAAAAATCCGGTGTGGTGGTTCTCGACCGTACGCCGTTTTACCCGGAAGGGGGAGGGCAGATCGGGGATATCGGTGAACTGAAGGCTGGGACTGTTACCGTAGAAATCGTTGATGCACAGATGCTCGAAGGCGGAATTGTGCTTCATAAGGCTTCCCCGGATTCGAAACCATTGTTGGCGGGGTTAATTGGAAAGCATGTTGAGGTACAAGTTGACGGGGATCGACGCCAGGGGATACGTCGCGCGCATACCGCCACACATCTTCTGCATTCCGCCCTCAGGAAAGTGCTTGGAGATCATGTAACGCAGTCAGGCTCGAAAGTTGAGGAAGATGAATTCCGTTTTGACCTGACACATTTCAAAGTGCTTTCAGATGAAGAAATTTACGCGGTCACCATACTGGTCAATAATTGGTCGCTCGACGGTTTCCCCGTAAATGTTAAATCAACAACCCTCAAGGATGCCCGTGAACAGAAAGCGATGGCGCTGTTCGAGGGTAAATACGATGATGAAGTCCGCATGATCGAGATCAGTTTTTTTGGAGACATCATCTCCCGCGAACTTTGTGGCGGATTGCATATCGGCAATACGAGTGAAGTCGGGCTGTTCGTGATAACTTCCGAAACAGGCGTTGCCGCAGGGGTGAGACGTATTTCGGCGGTTACCGGGCTGAAGGCGTTTAATTTATTTATGGATTTGAGGAATATACTATCCCAAGGCTGTACACTGCTTGATGGATGTGGAGTCCCTGTCTTCATCCCAACCCTTGAGAATTTGGTTGCTGAGAAAGATGCCGAGTCCAAAGAACTGAAAAAGCTCAAATGGGAATTGCGGAAGGATATTGCCGACGAAATCATTTCGATCGGTGATTACATCGATGACATACATATCATCACCGCCGAGATTCCCGATGTCACCATTGATGAACTGAGAGAGCTTGGAGACCGGATCAAGAAGAAATCGGAAGGCAAGGCAGCAATTCTTCTCACCCATTCAGTCGGGGACAAGGTCAGCATGGTTGTTATGCTTACCGACGATCTGATGAAAATGGGATTCAAGGCGGGTAACATTATGCGGACAATCGCTCCCATTGTCGGCGGTAAAGGCGGCGGTAAACCCGCGATGGCACAGGGCGGCGGGGTTTTTGTAGACAAAGTGCCGGATGCGTTCGATGCATTTAAGAAGGCCATCTCGGAGGGTCCCGGCTAATGGCCAAGGTGCTCGGGATAGATTATGGCGATGCGCGTATCGGACTCGCCGTTGCGGAGACGATAATCGGGATTGCCCATCCTCATGCCGTTATCGAATCGAATGAAAAGGCCGTCCAGGAAATCGCGGACCTGGTTGGCAAGGAGAGTATTCAGACAATTGTGATCGGACTTCCCCGGTCACTGTCTGGAGAGGAAGGCAAACAGGCTGAAACAGTAAGGCGTTTTGTGGATAAGCTTTCCAAGGTCATCGAGGCGGAAATAATATACCAGGATGAAAGGTTGTCATCGCGGCAGGCAGAGAATATCCTGATAAGCATGGATAAATCGAGAGACGAGAGAAAAGCCGGGGCCGACGCGCACCAGGCGGCAATTATTTTGCAGACTTACCTGGATTCATCAGGAGAGGGTTAAGGCATTTGGGATTTCTTAAACCGAATTTACATGTGCAGGATATCTACACCATCGACCTTGACAGCTTATGGGAAGCCGGATACAGGGGTATGCTTCTGGATCTTGACAATACGCTGGTGCCGTACGGCGAATATGATCCGATCCCCGAAGATGCGATGAAATGGCTGGAAAAGGTGAAGGAAAAGGGATTCAAGTATGCACTCTACTCCAACGCAACTAAATGGAAAGTCGATCTCATTCGAAAGCAGACCGGCATGTTTTGCGTGCACCGGGCATACAAACCATGGCCGCTCAAATTGGGACCATGCATGAGGAATCTCGATCTTCCCAAAGCACAGGTACTCACGATTGGCGACCAGATGTTCACGGATATCCTGGGGGGGAATATGTCAGGGATATATACGATTCTCGTTGAGCCGACTCACGAGAAGGATTTTTGGGGAACAAAGATACTTCGCTTCATGGAACGCTGCGCCGGCAGGAAGCCGTTGAAGGGATAATCAGTGATATTATTTTAAAATCTGGTGTTTCGGTAACTTGTTGCCGAAACAGGTCATCACTGAAAGTTTCGGCAACAAGTTACCGAAACACCGTGAAGTCCTTTCAGTGAATTGTAATGAACCTCTTGATAACCAGCCTATGATGAAGTAAAATATTAACTGAGTATTATTTATTATTGTTTTTTCAACCTTAGAACTCCCGCTAATTTCGAGGTTTATTATTGGAATGTATCACCTGTATTCAACATAAGTTTACACGGAGAGCAATATGAGTGGAGTTAGAAATTTCCTGTTGATACTGATTTTGCCCCTGATGTTTCTTTCATCTTGTGCAACAAGTGACATTGCCACCGCGCCCGGGAATTCCATGTCCGTAAAACTAGAAGCTCCTGACACATCGGATGCCGGGCTTCGTATGCTCTGGGGCTTCTGGGAGATACGCGGAGATATACGAACAGGCGAGATAGAGATAATCCCGCACAGGGAAGTAGCGGCCAGGCTTAACGCGCTCGTATTCCTCGAGCCACCACCACTGACTAACTTAAAGCTATCCGGGCCGGTCAAGATTAATGGGAATGAAATAGAACTCACGATAGCGCTCACGCATCCTCTCTTTGGTAATACCGAATTTACGGCATTTGACGTCAAGGGCATATTTATGACCCAGGCCAACGATGCCCGGTATCCAGGACCGTTGGTTACCCTCGCGAACGAAGAAGTGACGCACTTAATGAACCCCGACGGCTACACTCTTTGGTGGGGGGCACATCTCTTTCCCCCCGGCGGTGAATGGCCAAACCAGGGTTATATAGATGGATTGCTCGGTACTCCTGATGAGATCGTTGATTTCGCGCCGGGAATTAACGCATACAAATATTTCTGTGACGACCTTGGCCCGGAGGACGACCTATCGCTCATCGACCCCGCAAATCGTGGAATGTTCAGCGCCGGAGCCACAAACATGCGCAGGTATAAGATCAAGGTCATCGGCGGTGTGTTCGAGGTTAATTACGCGGTTGATGCCAACTGGGCATGGCCGACACCGGTGCCCCCGGTCAATGTGCCCGACGATTTTCCACTGCATGCCAATCAGCCGGAAGCTTACAGGATAGATGTAACTGAAGTTAAGAACACCCTTTATCACGACGGCGATTTCGCCGGTGGCGATCTGATACTGGATGTCACGGTTCACACGTGGCGTGATCCATCCACGACTTTAGCGGTTTTCATGGAAGTGCCGGAAGTGTTGACCATCAATTTTTCGAAGGAACCGGTTGAGGTCGGTGACGGCTGGGCGCGATTCCGCGTGGAAGCGCTTACGTGTACTCCGCAAGGAACCGGGCCGATGAGAGTGCTAATCGGCGTCCAGACCAGCCTTGCATTTTTAGTATCCAACTTCTTAAATGATCCGTACGAATGGTGTTACTGGGCATCATATCCTGTCACTGCGTACTTTGATCATAATACTTCTGTGGGCAGCACGCCGCCCACGGACGGTAGCCCGGGACAAATACGGGGTATCGGCAAGGGTAGTTTCACACCAATATCGTCCTTACCGAACTATGATCACGTGAGGCTCTACATTGACAGCTATTACACAGTTTCAATTAAAG
>CBDVBS010000084.1:0-11044 GCA_965372275.1 uncultured bacterium
TGGCGCATACAAAGAACAAGACTTGCTACAACTGCCACGGTACCGTGGTGGAAATGAAGGGTATGAAGACAGTGTCATCAGATTTCGGCGATATCGAAGTGCCTGATCTCACGAACTGGCCTAACCAGGGCGTCGGGCGTATCAATCCGGACGGAAGCCTCGGCTGCTGCACGGCGTGTCATCCGAGGCATGGGTTTTCGATCAAGGTCGCAAGGAAGCCATACACTTGCAGCCAGTGTCACCTCGAGCCGGATGTCCCGGCATATAATGTATGGAAGGAAAGCAAGCACGGGAATATTTTCAATTCGTCGAACCAGAGCTGGGATATGGGCAACGTGCCCTGGGTGCCGGGAGAGGATTTCCGCGCGCCAACCTGTGCGGTCTGCCATAACAGCCTGTTGGCGACGTCAGACGGGACGGTTATCAGGGAACGGAACCATAATTTCGGCGACCCGCTATGGGTGAGAATTCTTGGGATCATCTATTCCCATCCTCAGCCGAAGGACGGCAGGACATACATTATTGAGAACCAGGACGGCCTGCCCATGCCAACGACTTTCGCGGGGGAGTTGGCTTCTGATTATCTTATCGATTCTGACGAAATGGAGGCCCGAAGATCCGCAATGATGGATACGTGCGGACTATGCCATTCAAGGTCATGGGTCGAGGGGCACTTCACCGAGATGGATACGGTCATAAGCGATGCCGATTCCATGGTCTTAAGCGCAACTAAGCTTCTGCAGCAGGCGTGGGATGCAGGCATTGCCGATGATTCCAACCCGTTTGATGAAACGATCGAGCAGATGTGGATAAAGCAGTGGCTTTTCTATGCGTCATCGGTACGTTACGTCGGTGCGATGGGCGGATCCGATTATGCCTCATTCAAGAACGGCTGGTGGGAACTCAACCGCAACCTGCAGGAGATGAAGGACTATATTGATGTGCGGATGGGGGAGTGAGGGGAGCATAATCCGACAACTCGTGATGGGTCATTTTGCCCATGCCCCCACGTTGATTCACTAAAAATGGCATATTCAGCATTTCCTGAATATGCCATTTTTAGTGAATAATCTTGATATTGTTGTGGATATTCAGTGAAATCCGCATATTCAACATTTGCTGAATATAGCCGTATGAGTGAATCTCAGTTTATCCTTGAATCTGTATTGAAGGGTGCTGCATACTTCAGTATGCGGTAAATGACTTGGAATCGGGGATTCATGCACACTTCACCCTAACGTTTCATAAATCATTCCTTCTTGATGGCACGGTCTGCCCGACGCTTTGGGAGGGCTGACCGTGGTGTATGTTGGAATCCCGCTAAGACCACGGTCAGCCCTCGAAGACTCGGGCAGACCGTGCCATCCGGATAGTAGTATCTCAAGTGTGGAAAAAAATGGCAGGCTGGAAAGCCTGCCCCACACGACAGTAACATCCTATGGCTGTTCCCTAACCCCCCTCCGGGATCATTTCTTCCCCGGTCATCTCCTGGTATATCGGGTAGATGACTTCAATCTCCGCTTCTTCGAACAGGTTTAGAACCCACATGTTGAGAGGTTCACTGGCTTTTTGTGCCAGTATCCTCGCTGCTATTTCATCCTTTACTTCTTCGAATTTAGGTTCAGAACGTGGATAAATTTCCAATGTCTTCACGATGAAGAATTTTTCCCCGGTTGCGATGACATCCGAGTATTCACCTTCCTCCTGGCTGAAGACGGCATCTTCGATTTCTTGTGGCAAGCCCGCGGTTTCACCTTTGGCGATAATCCCCACCTCGCCGCCGTCATCGGCTGATGATTCATCCTCGGAGTACTCCTTGGCGACCTCGGCGAAATCGACTCCCTCGTCGAGCTTCTTTTTCGCTTCATCGGCGGTTTTCTGTTCGGTGGTCATCACCCAGGCAATATGAGCCGCTTCAGGGGTGGTGTAATTATCAACGACATCGAGGAATACCTTCGTTATCTCCTCGTCGGATACCGTTATATTCAGCTCCGCTATGAGTTCATCGCTTTTCGCATTCAGCACATTGAGCGCTAATACTTCCCTTGCAAGGCTGTCGGCGATAATGTCAAGATCGAAGGCATCCTGCATCGATGCGAGTTTCTCTTCCGAGTAACGGCTGTTCATATAGTCCCAGCCGTCCTGACGGTTCGCCTCGAGGCCGAATTGATCCGCCTGCTGCGCGAGGAGCACATGCTCGGTCAGCTCTTCGGCGATGTCATCACCGTATTTACCTAAAAGGAAATAGAGGAATTCGGTTTCGGTAATATCTTCCCCGTTGACTTTGACGACAACCGGGTCGATGAGGACCTTTGCAGCGGCGTATGTCACCGTCGATCCGAGCAGGACGCCAAAAATAAGCACCATAGCTAAGATCCACAGACCCCTCGAGGTTTTAGCGGTTCTCATATAAAATCTCCTCCGTATAAACGGGCACAGATATTTTCAATCCTACTGCACCCATCATTTCAAACGCACTTCTTGACAGATAGTTGATATTGTCAAGTAAGCAATTTCCCGATCTCGTCCCATATGCCCTTCGCGATATATTCCTTTGGAGCTTTCGGCAGTTGGATCGGTTCGGCTCCCGGCCTGTATATCTCGACTTCGTTCTCGCTCGTATCGAAGCCGATATCGTCGCGGGATACGTCATTCACGACCAGCATATCTACGCCCTTGCTCTCCATCTTGGTTCGGGCACGTTCGGGCAAACGGGAGGTTTCAGCCGCGAAGCCCACGGTTATCCTGTTTCCCTTTAATGGCTTCAACCCCGCAAGAATGTCATCCGTCGGTTCAAGTTCAATAGTAATTCCGCCCTTTGAGCGGTCCAGTTTACCGGCATCGGTCGATTTCGGCCTGAAATCACTCACTGCCGCCGCCATAACAAGAACATCACAATTCTCGAATTCGGTCTCGATTGCGGATTTCATCTCGTGATTGGATACAGCCCGGATCATCTTGCACGGGAAGTCCGGTTCCATTCCCGATGCCGTTACGAGGGTCACATTCGCGCCCCTGTATGCCGCTTCACGGGCAACCGCATATCCCATCTTCCCGCTTGAGAGGTTGGTAATACATCGGACCCGGTCGATCATCTCGCGGTTGCCACCCGCCGAGACAAGCACCCGTTTACCCTTGAGGCTGCCGATGCCGCGAAGCCGCTCGATTACACGTTTGGAAATATCCTCGACGGGTGCAAGTTTGCCCCAGCCGACTTCGCCTTCCGCGGCTAACCGGCCCTGCACGGGGTCAACGAATTCATAACCCAGTGATCTGAGGTGTGCTTCATTTTCTTTGTAGATAGGATTGGAATACATACGCAGGTTCATCGCGGGTGCAATGATATGCGGAAGGCCAAATGTCAACGCGGTGAGGCTCAGAAGGTCGTCGGCGATACCCCGGCGGTACTTGGCGATGATATTCGCCGTGGCGGGGGCGGTGACCATGATGTCCGCGCGTTTTACTATGCTTATATGTTCGGGATCGAATTTACGCTCGTCAGGGAACGTGTAAACATGACAGGGATTCTTGGCAAGGGTTTCGAGGGTCAACGGCGAGATGAATTCGCATGCCGCTTCCGTCATGACGGGGATGACTTCATGCCCGTCCTTCTGGAGCATCCTCATCACTTCGATTGCCTTGTATGCTGCTATTGACCCTGTTATGCCGAGAATTACGCCGGCCAACATTTCCCTCCGCGAAAGAAAATAAGAGCCCACATTGGAGCGGGCATTATATCACGAATCACTGTATCACGGCTTAGTATCAGGTTTTCGGGAAAAGCGTCGGCTGCTTCGAATCGTCCACGTCATCGAAGGCGCTCGGGGGCATTTCCTCTTCATCAACGTCGGACTCGGTCCTGCTCAGCCCTTCAATCAGACGCTCATCATCAACTTCCTCTTTGAGGAACTTCGCATCGACCCTGCCTTCGGCGATTTCCTCCAGCGCCTTCTGCAAGGGCACCTTGATCTCCTTGTCGAGGATTTTCATCTGACGGGCACGCCTCGCGGCGAGCATTGCCAATGTGTAGATGCTCCCTTCTTGATCCAGGAGTTCATCGATAGTTGGTTTACGCATTCGACACCTTACCTCTCAATTGGATTATCTTCTTTATTTCACAATTCTTACTGCTTACCTTGGCCCTTTCCGCGCGGACGATGGAGATGATATTCGCGGCAGCTTCATCGAGGTCATCGTTGACGATGAAGTAGTTGAACAACGGGATGTAGCTGAATTCCTCGTTAGCGATAAGCATACGCCGCTCCAACTCTTCGTCGTCCATTGGGGCACGCGAGATGATACGTTTATTCAGCTCTTCCGGGTCGGTGGGTGTTACAAACACCGAGACCATTTCAACGCCGGAATCCATAACCTCGCGGAACCCCTGCACGTCAATTTCGAGAACGACCACTTTACCGGCCTTGATGTTCTCCTTCACGAAAGACTCCGGTGTGCCGTACTTGTGTTTCTTGTGCACCTCGGCACATTCGAGGAAATCACCGGCTTCGATACGCTTTACGAATTCCTCATCGCTGAGGAAGAAGTAGTGTTCGCCGTCAAGCTCGCCGGGACGCGGGGGACGCGTGGTGCAACTGATGGACAGCACAACATCGTCGAGCCCTTCGATAAGGCGCTTCGCGAGCGTACCCTTACCGGCGCCGGACGGTCCGGAGATTATGAAGAGAAATCCATCATCCATATTCTTGCTTGCCCCTCATCGTTCATAAGGGCATCCCGCAACATACCCCCTGATTCAGCGGGACTTTCAAAAAGGGACAATCGGTAATTTAACCATAAAATGCAGACTTAGGCAAATACAATGAATAGCCGCAGGTCGGAGACCTGCGGTACACAGCATGCTGTAAAACGCAAAATGGAAGATTTCCTGTTTCAGCTCACGGAAGTTGAATATGACAACTTGAGATCACAATTGTGACCTCAAGATCGTGGGGTGGACGCCGGTATCCACCATATGCCTTTACAGAACAGGGAGTCGCGATGCTTCGTCGGGCAGGTACGGTCGCGGTTCGGTTGTGAAGGATAAAAATAACCCGCGGATGTTCGCGGGTTTTTTATTGCAGATGATTCGCAAGTTCAGCTTACCACAACTCAACAATCCGCAATCCGCCACTCGATGTGGCTACAAAGCACATATTTCCATCGACCGCGACACCGTATGCGTAGCTTGGGAAATCGAGTGTAGCGATGTCATGGGTGTCAAGGACAGGATCGACATCAAAGATGATGAGTTTCCCCGCATCCCCGGCTCCCGAGGCCATGAATGCATAACCGTTCTGCACGGCAATGTCTGATGAGTTCCACCAGTACACGATACCGACATCCTTCACAACCGATGCTGATTCAGGCGTGCTGATATCGACAATCTGCATGCCGAATGAACCGGCAACATATGCGTAGTCGCCTTCGACCGTAACATTTTTCGCGCTCCAGGTATCTACGGTATGAACGACCGATGCAGTTTCCGGTGGATCGATGTCGATGACATACAGTCCTGATGAACTACCTGCAACATAGGCGTAACCGTCATCCACGCAAACCCCCCTGGCATAATCGAGAGGAACGGTATTGAAGACCGACGCCCCTCCCGGCGGGTCCGTGTCAATGATTGTAAGGCCGTTGCCATCATCGGCCATATAGGCGTATCCATCGGCGTAATCAATCGCCCGGCAGTCACCGCCGGTGATGACACCATTTATCACGCTCGCCATACCGGGCGGGTCTATATCGACGATCTTCATCCCTGAATCGGAATCGGCCACATAAGCCAATCCCCCTGACACGACTGAATCTTCCGCGTAATCGGTGTCGACGACATTGAACACATATGCCGCCGCCGGAGTGTTTACATCGATCAACTGCAACCCGTCGGTGGAGTTGGAGACATACGCGAAACCGTCATCGTATGCAACTTCCTTCGCGCCGCAGGGAGTGTACTTCACGGCAATCGGATTCAGGTAGTAGGGGGGATAGACATTGAATATCCTGATGCCGGAATGTGCATCGCCGATGTATAAATGCCCATTTAGATAAGCCATACAGGATGCCGATCCCCCGATATCGGTGGATTTGATTATCGAAGCCGATATTACCGGATCGTAATCGACGAGATGAACCTGCCCGGAGGTGTCGGTGATGAGCAGGTAGCCGCCGGGGATCACATCGATTTCACTTACGGAACCGGGCGTGGGTATCTCAGTGATGACCGAAGCAGTTCCCTGCACGCTGATGTCGAGTATTACCAATGAAGTTGATGTTCCGAGGAAGGCGAGGTCGGCGGTAGTTTCGACGGTGTAGACAGACCCATAGCTGGTAATCGAATCAGTTATTATGGGATCATATGGATCCGAGACATCCACCACCTGCAGGCTGCCGATGAAATATTCAGCGACGTATGCATAGTTTCCTTCAACCGCGATATCCACCGCGATTCCCGGAGTGTCGATAATACCGGTAGTGAATGCGGTTTCCGGGGGTACGACATCGATGATATACATTCCGTTTCCGCTCGCGGCGACATACGCGTATTCACCCTGGGTATCAACGCTGTATGTATTTGTAGTCGGCCCGACGGTTGTTACCTGGTATGCGGATGCGACGGGGTCGATGTCGACGATGTTGAGTCCGCCAAAACCATCTGCGACGTAAGCATATCCACCATCGACGTGAACATTCACCGGCCATTCACCCACATCGAGACGCTTTTCCCATTGCGGGTCATAGGGAATACTCCGGTCGAAAATATGGAATCCATTCGGTCCAGCCGCGACGAAAAGGTTATCGTAGGTGGCGTCGATGCCGTGCGGTGAGAAATTCAGATGATCCGGGGTGATATCGACCGGGTAGGTGGGTACACCCGCCTCGGTAATGGTTATCGTGAAATAATCGACCGCGCCCTGGTGGGTGGGGCCGGAATTGGCGACGAGCTTTGCATTGTATTCGCCAGCCGGAGCACCTGCTGCATTGGTTATTTCACATTCGTATGTATCACCGCTCTTGTGGGTGAACATCGATGCGATCTCCCCGGTTATCAGTGGCACAGTTACCCATACCTGGTCGATATTATCCTGCCAGTCGAGGACATCCACTTCGAGATTGACCGTCGCGCCTGTGTAATCATACAACTCCCCGAGCTGCTGAAAATTCTCGATGCTGTATGGTTCCTCGCAATTAGCGGGCCATGAGACATCCACAACAAATGTAAGGTCGCCCCAATCGGGCGGGTCGGGGATGTAGATAAGGAAATTCTGCGTATCTTCGGCGGTTGGAGGGAAAGCCCGATTCGGCACGGTTTTGGCGAATGCCTTGAATGGGTTGATACTGTTCCCGCCGGGTTTATCCCACCATAGGGACCAGTCATCGGCGTTCGTAAGAAGATGTCCCGCATCGGTGGTATGCACGATGCAGCGAAGATCATAACCGGTTTTGTGGAACTGGTTACGCACCGTCATGCTGACATCGATTATTCGTGTCACGGGATCGGCGCCGTTGATCACTATTTCGAGGCAGTCATCGCAATAAGGTGGATAGAGCCACCCGGTGACATTGTAATGAGCATCCGGCTCCCTCAGCGGTATGGGAGTGATGGTCATAGCATCCAAATCGACATCCACTCCGTAAACCCCAAGCACAAGCCTTGATGCGTCCTCCGCGTTTGCTTCCGGAATGGTCGGTGCATCCGTCGGTGTGAGTGGGCTGTTGCCGTTACCGGAACATCCTGTTGCGAAAGCGACGGCGATGAGCATCAGGAGAATGATTGCCTTATTCATTGTACTGCCTCCAATTCTGAATTACCGAATGAGTGTAATTCGGCGCGGTTGCCCATATAGTTCGGATACGGTTTGCAGAGGTAGATATACTGTAACTGATTTTTGCGTGGGTGCCAAGTAAGACCAATCCTATAAATCAACCCTTTTTTACAGCAAGCTGGGTACCGCAGGTCTCTGACCTGCGGCGCATTACATAAGGGCAAGTGTAGGTCGGGAGACCTACACTACCCGTTCATTCAAGTGTTGATTACTGGAATTGGTATAAAGCCATCATTGCCGATGTGATAGGGGAACATCCGGTTTCCATTAAACGCTTTCCCCCCTTCCGAGTCTAACTGAATGTGAGGAGGAATGGTCTGGATGTTCAGGCCTTTCTTAACTTGAAAACCAGTGACTGTCCCGTGTTGATTTGGCATTACAGGTGATGGGGAGTAAAATTTGTGTAACCGTTGAACATCCCCGGACGAAGTAATGTCCACCAATGCATGAGGCAGTCAAATTGAAAATGATGGTAACCCACGAAATGGGATTCGTGGGTTACATCTTCAAAAAGAATGAGATTAGTAAGTTGCATTTTTGATGAGAAACAACCGAACCGCGACCGTGAGGGAGCGACAAATTGAACCAGGGAGGATATCTATGAAAAACAGCGTAACGAATCCGGCAAGACTGAGTGTGGCAATATTATCCATACTGCTGATGCTCCTGACCTTTTCAGCAAGCGCGGGCGCGCAGGGGATGATTATCGAACCACCCCCACCGCGGATCATGCCGCCGCCGATGCCGTCCGAATGGCTGACGTTGAAAGAAGTCAGTGTCGATATCGACGTCCAGGGGCAATGGGCGACATTTCATGTTACCCAGATATTCCATAACAACACGAGCTGGGACCAGGAAGGGATATATCTCTTCCCGCTTCCCACCGATGCGGACATATCCGACTTCGCCCTCTACCTCGACGGGAAGAAATTAGCATCGGAAGTGCTCGATGCCGACAAGGCGCGGGAGACGTATGAAGGCATCGTACGCCAGATGAAAGACCCCGGCCTGCTCGAATATGTGGGCCAGGGCGTTATCCAGTGCAGGATATACCCGATACCGGCATATGGCGACAAGAAAGTCGAGGTTGTATATAACCAGCTCCTGACCCGTGACGGTGACATGTTCAAACTTCACCTGCCGCTGAACCTGAGCGGGTTCCCGAGCCAGCGGATCGGTAAGCTCGAAATCGATGCCGACATCGAAATGAATAATCTCTCCAACGTATTCAGTCCGACGCATGATGTTCGGATCGAGAAGGAGGAGGGGGAAGCGTATGTCACATTCGAGCGTAACGATTACGACGCCAAGCGCGATTTCATCCTATATTTGATCGCCCCGGCCAAGGAGGTCGGACTCGATCTTATCGCCCACGAAACCGACGATGATGAAGGCTTTTTCTTAGCGCTCATCACGGCCGGGCTTTCGAAGGGGGATATGGAATACATACCGAAGGACTTCGCGTTCGTACTCGACCGTTCCGGTTCGATGGAGGATGGGGACAAGATCGGCCAGGCGAAGGAAGCATTGCAGTTTATTTTCCGTAACCTGAATGACTCGGACCGATTCAACCTCATCACCTTCGCGTCGGAAGTGACCCCTTACAATGACGGATGGCAGGAAGCGACGAGTTCGAGTGTCGCCGATGTGCTCGAACATATCGACACTATCTCCGCGGGCGGCGGTACCGCGATTGATGAGGCGCTGAAGGAAGTGCTCGATCTGCCGCTGTCTTCATCCCGTCCGATGTATGTCATCTTCCTCACCGACGGACTGCCGACTGTCGGGGAGCAGAATATCGAAACAATATTGGCGAATGTGCTGAAGAAGAATGAGGGACGCACGAGGCTGTTCTCATTCGGGGTCGGTTACGATTTGAATTTCGTCTTCATCGACCGGCTATCGAAGGAGAACGGCGGATTCTCGGCATCGGTCGCTCCCGATGAAGATCTCGAAGTTAGCCTCAGCCAATTCTACGGGCGCATCAAGACGCCGGTACTGACCAATTGCGAGGTTGAATTCGACGGATTCCGCATCGACCAGGTATATCCCGACGATCTACCGGATGTATTTCTCGGTTCGCAGGTGGCACTCAGCGGGAAATATTTCGGCAGCCTCGTCGGGGAAATCACGTTGAAGGGCAAGGTCGGCGCCAACACCAAGACATTCCGATTGCAGGTTGACGAACGCGGCGGCGATAATGATTTCGTGCCGCGCATATGGGCGAAACGTCGCGTGGGATATCTCCTCAACAATGTCAGGATGTACGGTGAAAATAATGAACTCGTCGATGAGATCGTCAAACTCGCCAAGAAGTACGGCATCATCACGCCATATACCAGCTATCTTGTTGTCGAGGATATCCCAGTGGATACCCTGTGGCGGGGTCAACCGATGATGGAAGGAGCTTTTTCATCCGGCGCTCTTGGGGGAGCAGGGATGTCGGCTCCCGCACCAAGCGGACGTGACGCGATGAAGATGAGCCGCGAGATGGCCGATATGGAAGAGGAGTTCGGCCTCGGCGGCGATGAGGATTCAACGATCGCGGAATATATCCAGGAGGTTGGTGACAAGACATTCATCCTCAAGGACGATGTCTGGACCGACACGGAGTATGACGATAGCGAGTCATATGACTGGGTGGAGATCGAATTCCTCAGCGATGAATATTTCGATCTCATCGGTGACGATGAAGAACTCGCTACATACTTCTCGGTAGGCGACCAGGTGATAGTGATTTACGATGATGTGGCATACAGGATAACATCGGAATAATCAATTTACACCCGAAAACAGTCTCTTGTAAAATCCAACCACCCCGTATGGGGTGGTTTTTGTTATTGGTTATATATTTGTCAGTCCGTGTGCCACCGCTACTCAGCGTCTTCGCTGATAGCGGTGTCTTGAAGGCACCGCTTTCCTCGAAGACTCGGAGAAGCGGTGGCACACCGAGAGAACACTGACAAGCTTCGAAACTTTTATATGGGATAGAGAGTTTCCGTTGTCGCTTGTCAGTGGCACCCGGATGTTTGATGGAAGAAATAGAGAGCACGCCCATCCTCGAAGACTCGGACTGGGCGTGGCACCCAGCGTTGTTTAGAATGCCACGGGCAGCATCCGAGCCACGACCGTCAGGGAGTGGACAATTGAAGACACGGGTAAGCTCGAAGACTCGGAGAAGCGGTGGCACACCGAGAGAACACTGACAAGCTTCGAAA
>CBDVBS010000085.1:0-10920 GCA_965372275.1 uncultured bacterium
CTTCCTGAAGTTGCGGATAACCTGGATTATCCTGAAATCTACCGCGACACTGATTCGTATCCCCCCTTCTCAGTGCTCGAAGTGCCGGACTATAAAGGCATGGCATTCTTCCTGTTCCCCCGGACGGTAAATTTCAATTCTCAAGAAAAGCGAAAACCCCAAATCGATGGATTTGTTCCCGAACAGGATGGACGTACCCATTCTCTCTTATTGAACGGCCCTGCCAGGGAAATTCGCACGGAGCCGGCCGCGTCATACGCAAGAACCATCGAACCATTCAGGAATCCGAACAGGGTGAAGATCGAATACTCGGCCCCTGCCGGAAGCTTCCTGTTCATATCGCAAATGCATTATCCGGGATGGCGTGCCTGTATTAACGGTAAACCCGCCCATCTTTACAGAGCTTACGGTCTTTTCTGCGGAGTTGTCGTCGATGATGAGGAAGGCGTTGTAGATCTCATATATGAACCATCAAGCTGGATGACAGGAGCTGTTATCTCCATAGCCGGATTCTGCCTCTGGTTATGGCTGCTTATTCCGCATTTCTTCAAAATCTATAGGATAAAAAATAAATGTGATATCTTGGGGCGATGAACGAAGAGCGTAAAAAATCAAATCCCTTCCTCGAAAACGGCTTACCCATATGTCTTTTCTTACTGATTGCTCTTCTCTATTTCCGTGAATATATTTTCGGCGGGATGATCCCATTCGGACGTGATGACGCCATCACCTATCAACCGCAGCGATGGTTCTTCACCGAAGGCATCAGGAATGGATACGTACCCCTGTGGTGTCCGAACATAGGTTTCGGACATCCGATGGCGGCGGAGGGTCAATGCACGCTGTTTCATCCCTTCACGTTCATCTTCTTCATATTCTCATTTTATAAGGCATACACGATCTCGGTAGTCATTTGCTATCCGCTCTTTGCATTTTTCCTCTATCGGCTCTGCCGCACCTGGGGTTTGCAGCGCGAGGGTTCAATCCTGTGCGCGATCCTGGTGACATTCGGCGGTGCATATCTTCTATGGCAGGGTCACTATGCGATCATCTCCACGCTGCTATGGCTTCCGTTGCTGATGTTGTATCTCATCAAGGCGTGCAGGGAATCGGGCGGGAAGTACATCGCACTGGGCGCACTTTTCTATGCCTTGATGATTTTTTCCGGGGGGATTCAATTCACATATGTCGGCACGATATTCGCATTCCTCTTCCTGCTGACAATCGGTGACGGCGGGAGGAGTTTCCCATTACGTGTAGTTCTTCGAACAGCAATACCCATTTTCGTCATCGGCGCCCTGATTGGAACAGTGCAGATATTACCGCTCTACGAACTTACGTCACACAGTGAAAGAGCCGGAGCATTTTTTGATGCGAGTTCGGGTGAAATGCAATGGCACCAGCTATCCTCTCTTGGCACGGCGCTGTTTTACGCCAGCGGGGGAGTAAAGATGGCGGAGGGCGCGATCCTGGGTTATGTCGGTTTCCTCGGCACACTGCTCGCAATCCTCGGCATCACTGCATCGAAAAGAAAGTGGCCCGTAATCCTGCTGGGTATGGTATGCATCATCATCTCCCTCGGTGGGGTGACAACCCTCGGGCTGTTTCGCGAATCCCGGAGGATGATCTTTTTCTTCGCGTTAACCGCCGGCATTTATGCCGGGCAAGGATTAGACATCGTATTGCGGAATAACGAAAATGTGAAAACCATCAGGCGGAATGCACTCGTATCAACGGGAATATTCATTATCTTATCACTTCTATCGGCATCGAATTTCCTCGTTTCATCGGCTGGAGGATATCTCCGCCTGTTTGCGCCCGCGGTTGTCGCCATCGGGTTGTTGTTTGCGATTATCTATTACCTGAAAAGATTCCCCGCGGTAGCCGCAGGGATTGTAATAATATTCGGACTCGCCGGCTCGGTGTATTCACTTAACTGGGGGAACAGAGAAACCGCGGTACCCCGCACGGCACTGGAGAAAATCCCACCGGTCGCTGATGCACTGCAGGAACTCGCGGGCGAAGGACGGGTGTGGATATCCCTCGATGTTGATGAGAGAAACACGATGCACTTTCACGATAATGCATACGGGCCGAGGGCTTTGCTGTATGATCTCGTTACAACCGACCACGAAACACCGTTGACGGTACGGGGAGTGATGAGTTTCCAGCGAAAAACCATTAAATGCATCACCGGATCGATAGAAGGGGATAAGAATAAAATCCCTCGGGCTGATATCTTAGCCGGGCTGCAATATATCGCGGTACCACCCGACGTGGCCGAGAAGTTACCTTTTGGCGATGTATGCAAGAGAATTGACACAACTCCACCGTTCGCAATAGTTAAGCTGCCGGATTACAAAGGGACAGCGTTTTTCATCTTCCCTCGTAACGTCGATTTTGTCTCCGATGAAGAATCGGAATTCAATATCGACGGATTCGTTTACGATGCTGATGGAAGCGTGGAATCCATTACTTTGACCGGACCGGAAAGGGAAATCCGGACATCACCATCGGAAGCGTACGCGAACCGAATCGGGCCGAATGTAAGTCCTAACCGGTGGAAAATCGAATATTCCGCACTTGAGGGCAGTTTCCTTTTCATCTCCCAGGTGAAATATCCCGGATGGAAAGCTTATATAAACGGGAAGCCGGTGCCACTGTATAAAACATACGGTCTCTTCTCGGGAGTAATCGTCGATGAGCCGGAGGGGATCGTTGAATTGAGATACCAACCATCGAGCTGGAAATGGGGGGCGATAATCACTTTGGTGGGACTGTGCCTGTGGATTTATCTCTTACTTGTAAGTCCGAAGACTCCGCATCCTCTTAATAAATGATGAATCCCTTTATCGCCTTGTAACGTGACAGGCTTCGTTTTTTTGCCCGAACACCTTCGCCTGAGGATGAGCCCTTGATACTCGTATTGCCTTCGATGGTGTGAAGGATATCTCGCTCACGGCTCTCAACGAATCCCGTATGCCCGGCACCTGAGTCATACACCGCGCAGTAGATCGCCCCGGGAGGGATATCCACGTTCCCCGCACGAACGTCGCCGATGGTAATCACCGAGTTTCTCTCAACCGCATCACGCCAGATCGATGCCACGCGTCCTGTTTTCTTGAGAGGGTTCGCCGTACCGAGTGAATTTGATGCCTTCTCAACACACCAATATATGAATGCCGCGCACCATGCGTCGCCGGGATTCCGTCCCACCGATGTCAGGTATTTCTCCACATCCGGGCCACGGTTCGAGCCCGGGGGAATTTCACACACATTGCGTCGCAATTCACCACGGGCGCCTTCCAACGAAGCCTGCATCAATTCACTCGATTCATTCCGGGAAGTGTTTGGATGTGGCGTTGATGCACTTTTGTCGTTGAATAGTGCCCACCAGGTTAACGGGCCGACGATACCGTCAATTTCGAGTCGATACCCCTTGGGGTCGAGGTGATCCATCTGGAAGCGCTTCACGGAATCCCCGGTGCATGGGCCGAATATGCCATCCTCGTCGAGAATGCCATATCCTTTTTGATTCAACCGTTTCTGTAACTTCATAATATCATCCCCCGTTGAACCACGTTTGAGGATGTGTTTGAAAATATGCCCGACATCCATCATATCCACCTCGTTCCGTATCTTTATTACTTACGGAACGAAACTGGATTAACGGTCAATATTTTCTGCTTGGATGTTAGGGTGCTTATACCAATCTTATAAATCAACTCGTTTATACAGCAAGCTGGGTATCGCAGGTCTCTGACCTGCGCTATTACGTAAAGGCATGTGTAGGTCGGAGACCTACACTACCCGTCTATTCTAGTGTTGATTTCTAAGATTGGTCTTAGATATTCGGGTGCCACCTACAATCTCGGGTGCCACCGCTTCTCTATCTGTGTGCCACCGCTTCTACGAGTCTTCGAGGAAAGCGGTGCTGATTGAAGACCACGGTCAGTCCTCGAGGACTCGGACAGACCGTGCCACCCGGAGTTCTTGAAGATGGAAGACACCGCTATACCCGAAGACGGTCAGTAGCGGTGGCACCCGGAATTGAAGGTTAAGAGAAGTTGAGGTTTTCATCTATGTCCGGGTGCCACTGACAAGCGTTAAATGGACTCCTAATCCCAACAGAAGTTTCGAAGATTGTCAGTGTTGAACGATTCCCTTATGCAGCACCAAGCTACACAGTACTATTGCTAACGGTCGCAGGTACCGTCCTGCAACTCATCAAGTTTTCCCTCGCTGAATTGCTTTGCTGCCTCATCAACGCTGTCCAGACCGGTGAAGATTGCACGTATATCAGCCGATGCGAGGGCGTTTACCAATCGTGGACCCATGCCGCGGGCAATCAGTATATTCACTCCCTCAAGCGCGCCGAGAAGTGCCGCATGGGGATCACCGCCCATGCCTGATCCATGCGGGCCCTGGCCATCTTCAAGCATCTGTGGCTGTCCCTGTCTCAAACCTTTCATTCCCGGTCTCACATGCGGCGTGAAGGAATTCTCCAGCGTCTCCTTGCGTTCGACCCGGCCGTCAGTTACATCAAAAATCACGAAAAACCTGCATCGCCCTGTATGCTCAGCGATTACGTTGCCATCATCCGATGCTACCGCTATTTTCATTGTGTTCCTCCATGCAGAAATAACGTTGTTTCATCATCGCGTAAGCAGCGGTTATATCTCTATCATCAAACCTTCGGCGTGAACGGACTGAGTTCGCGCAGTCTGTTTATCACACCCGGCAGATGTTCGATCACATAGTCAACATCTTCCCCGGTATTATACCTGCTCAGTGAAAACCGAATCGATCCATGCGCACAAGTAAACGGGACGCCCATTGCCCGAAGCACATGTGACGGCTCCAAACTCCCCGAGGTGCATGCCGAACCTGAAGACGCGCATATACCGAGCCTGTCGAGGTCGAGCAGGATCGCTTCCCCTTCGATGTATTCGAAACTCACCGAGAGTGTATTCGGAAGACGTTCGGTGGGATGCCCGTTGAGATATACATTGGGAATATTATTCAGGATGAAATCCTCGAGCTTGTCACGCAGAGCCTTCACCCTCGATACTTCATCATCCATATTCTGCAAAGCGAGTTCACATGCTTTGCCGAATCCGATGATGGACGGTGTATTTTCCGTGCCGCCCCGGCGTCCACGTTCCTGGTGACCGCCTATCATCTGACCTCGAATCTTGGTCCCCTTGCGGACGTACAGCAGGCCGATACCCTTCGGCGCATGCACCTTGTGCCCGCTCAGGGCAAGCAGATCGATTGGGACTTTTCTGAGATCAATCGGGATTTTGCCGACTGCCTGCACGGCATCGACATGCAGGAAACAACCCGCGCCTTTCACAATCCTCGCGATTTGCGGGATCGGGAATATGGTGCCGGTCTCGTTGTTGGCCCACATTATGCTGACCAGCCCGGTATCCGGCCTGATCGCAGTACGCAATTCATCAAGATTGAGCATGCCCTGGTTATCAACGGACAGGTATGTGACAACATACCCTCGATTCTCAAGCCATCGACCGAGGTTGAATACAGCGGGATGCTCGACCCGCGTGGTTATAAAATGCTTCTTGTCGGGATGTGCCTCGAATATGCCCTTGACGGCGAAATTGTCGCTCTCTGTCCCGCAGGAAGTGAATACAATCTCCACCGGCGCACAGTTCAGTATCGCCGCTACTTTCTCCCGTGCTTCGGCGACCTTCTTCCCGACCTGCCCGCCGAATGTGTGCATCGATGACGGGTTGCCATACAGATCGCTGTAGTACGGCATCATCTCCTCGACTGCTTCCGGAGCAACGCGAGTGGTGGCATTGTTGTCCATGTAGATAACACGGTCGCTCATTGCGCCACCACCACCTCGAGGTCGTCGGCCACGAATTCCTTCAGCTTGGCCTCGACCAGTCCCTTCAACGTGAAATCGGCGGCGAGACATTCGGAGCACGCGCCGCGAAGGGCCACGATCACCTTGTTGCCGTCAACATCGATCAGGTCGATGTCGCCACCATCCCTGCGAAGGGACGGGCGTATTTCATTTTCAATCGTATCCTGAATGAGATTGATCTTCTGGATATTAGTCATCTTCCCAGTCACTTTAACGGGAGCCGGTGTTCTCTTCACGACCTGCGTATTATCCGCGCATGTCCAGACTTCCTTCAGAAGGTCTTCGATTTCCGGGATGCATGAGCCGCATCCGCCCCCGGCCTTGGTATAGTTTGTGATCTCCTCGACCGTATGCAGATTATTCTCAAGGGCGACACGTTTGATCTTCTCATCGGTGATGCCGAAGCATTTACATACGATCTTGCCTTCATCCGTATCGGTCTCTTTCGTTTCGACGCCCTTGTAGTTGTTGATGGCGGCTTCGAGGGCTTCACGTCCCATTACCGAGCAATGCATCTTTTCCTTGGGGACGCCCTCAAGGTAGTCGGCGATATCATCATTGGTCAGCTTCAAGGCTTCTTCAATGGTTTTCCCCTTGATGAGCTCGGTCAACGCACTTGCGGACGCCACGGCCGAGCCGCATCCGAACGTCTCGAACTTCACATCCTGGATTACATCGTTGTCATCGACCTTGAGATAGAGTTTCATCGCGTCCCCGCAGGCGATCGAGCCGACCTCGCCGACGCCGTCCGCATCGTCAATGGCTCCCTGGTTGCGGGGATTATAGAAATGATCCAGTAATTTCTTGGAATATTCCCACATGATACGTATATCACCACCTTCACGGCATTTGCCGCGTGATTGCATCGCCAATCCGGTTAGGATTATATCATTTTCGAGCGGTCAGTTTATCAACGACAGGACTGAACCAATACTTGAAAACATATTGATGGCACGGTCTGCCGAGGTTGCCCTGCAACCAAGGCTGACCGTGGTCAATTCTGGACTATTCCGGGTGCCACTGACAAGCGTTAGATAGACTCCCGATCCCAACAGACGTTTCGAAGCTTGTCAGTGTTCCGAGACTCCGCTATGCCCGAAGACGGTCAGTAGCGGTGGCACACCAGAATTGGAACTTCTCAGGCACCCGGATAAATACTCCCAAAAATAGCTTATTGACTGGAAGCCGAAGAATGTGTATCCTCTTCCACCTTCCGAGTCTATCCTTGGAAAGGGAGCAAATTCGGAAGCTGTTTGAAATTTTTGACGATACGAAGGACATCTGCATGTCGTTCGTGATTTGTTCAATATGTAGACACGGTGAACAGAGTTAACAACGACTTAACACGCGCTGGATTTGGTGAGATGTAAGAATGCACGGCCGGGATAATTTTGCAAAATACGTTATAAGCAAGGTTAACGATAACAGCTCAAAGAAGTCCAACCTTTTAGGCCCATCGAGGGTGCTCTCCATCATCTCGAACAAGGGCGGCGTCGGTAAGAGCCATTTCGCCATCAACATTTCATGCGCGCTCGCAAAGGCCGGCAGGAAAGTGCTGCTCATCGACTGCGATCTCGGCAACGGCACCACCGGATGGAAATTCGGACTCAATCCGCAACACGTGATGAGGGATTTCTTCGCCGGGGACAAGACCCTCGAAGAACTTATCAACCCGACGCCTTACGAGTTCCTTTGCTTCATCGGCGGATCGACCGGCGATTTCGACCTGGCGAATATCAACTACGCGCGCAAGGTCAAATTCATCAACTCCTACATGAAACTCGCGAAGCAGGGAATATTTGATGACATCATCATCGACTTAGGGGCAAGCATCGAGAAGAAGGTCATCGACTTCGCGCTGGCGAGTTACCGTGTTGTTATCATCACCACCCCGCAGGATATCATCTCGGGTTACGGTTGCCTCAAGGGAAGCTTCATGAGGTTCGTCCAGCTTTCGAACGGCTCGAAGGACTACATGCCGGACGATCGGGTGTACCGTCCGTTGATAGTGGTTAACCAGGTGCAGGAAAAGGGGATGGGGCGGAAGATATTCCAGGCGATGTCCGACCTCATCGGCGAAGCTTCAAGCCAGGTTCTTACGGATTTAGGACAGGGTCCCGGCGCGTTCAAGATCGAACCGTCATTTTTGGGAGAGATCCCATATGCAGGTAATATGTTCATCCAGTCGGAACTTGCCTGCACGGCGGTTATTGAGAAGTACCCACATTCCGATGCATCGTCGGCATTCAGGGAATTGGCGAATACGCTGATGATCATGCCGTACTCATCCGAGAAACGTAAACTCCGCTCCGAGTTCCTCAAACAATGGGCCGGGGTTGGGATATATTAACGGACTAAATGCTTGCATCCCCTTTGCACTGTAACCTTCCCCTTCCCCGAACGACACATTTATGTGTGTGATAATTGTATCCTGGTTGTGGCGGCATGAAATGAGAGTCGCAGCAATCACATTACGATTCACACTGATCCTGGCCGGGTAGCGCGTATCTATAGGTCGCTCTGCGACCGTTGATGCGCGTTCATGGCAAGATAATCAGATTTGCGTTAACAGGCAACAGGTGATATCGAAGGTAGCTGCTATCTTTCCGTCTTCGGGAAGTAGCTGCTATCCTTCTGATCATCACCAATTCCCGTCAGGGGGAAATTTGCATAGGAATGCATCACCTATACCATTCGCTGTATGCTCATCTGCTCCCGGGCCGGGGTTGAAGTCAACAGTGTAACAAAAAAGACCTGTGACATATGCGTTACCGTCTGCATCCACGGCAACACCATAACCTTCATCAATATAACTCCCGCCCCAGGTAAATATCCATTCTAAAATCCCGTTAGAATTGAACTTACTCAGGAAAATATCCTTGGAACCTTCGGATGTATGCTCGTCAACTCCAGCACCTGGGTCGAAGTCGGCAGTCTCATGAAAATAACCAGTGACATATACGCTGTTGTTTCCGCTAATGGCTAATCCACGGCTGAAACACCCAAGGAGTCCACCTTCCCCCCACGTACGTGCCCAATGAAAATCGCCATTTGAATCTAACTTACTCAGGAATGTATTGGCATATCCAACAGCTGTGTGCTCATCGATTCCTGTGCCCGGGTCGAAGTCAACAGTCTTCGCATAAACACCTGTAACATACGCATTGCCGCTTCCATCGACGGCGACTCCATAGCCAATATTCCCTGAAATCCCGCCCCAGGTACGCACCCACTGAAAATCGCCATTCGAATCGAACTTGCTCAGGAATACATCATCCAAACCTTGCGATGTATGTTCATCAACTCCTGAACCAGGATTGAAGTCAACGCAGTTAACATAAGCACCGGTAACATAGACATTCCCGTTTATATCGATAGCGACTCCATAACCGGAGTCCTCAGCATGATTATCGTAATTCCCTCCCCATGTACGCGCCCAAAGATAATCCCCATCCGAGTTGAATTTGCTGAGGAATGTATCAAAACCACTTACAGATGTATGCTCGTCGACTCCGGAACCGGGATCAAAGTCAACTGTAAATTCGAAATTACCTGTAACATAGACATTACCGGCCCCATCGACGGCAACTCCACGACCGGCATCCCCCAAAAAATCATAATCAATCCCGCCCCATGTACGGGCCCATTGGAAATCACCCTCCTGATCAAGTTTACTCAGGAAAATATCATAAGAACCATTTGATGTATACTCCTCTACTCCGGGGCCGGGGTCGAAATCAACTGTAAGATAGAAACAACCCGTGACATAGACATTACCGCTTCCATCGATCGTGATTCCAAATCCATAATCGTCATAATCCCCCCCCCATGTACGTGCCCAATGGAAATCGCCGCTCGCGTCGAACTTGCACAGGAATACATCCATGTTATTCTCAGATATGTGCTCATCGATTCCTGGGCCGGGGTCGAAGTCAACAATGTCCTCAAAACGACCGGAAACATATACATTGCCATCTGCATCAGCGGCAACCCCATAACATAACTCTCCTGAAGTCCCACCCCAGGTACGAGCCCAACCAAGGCCAAAACCAATGTACGAACCGTGCTTGACGTACGCACAGACCGGTTTGTCGGGAAGCACATTACCATAGCCGATCGCGTTCGATTCGACGGTGATGAGGATCTCGGCGGTGCCGTTCTGGGTGAGATTCTCGCCGGTGAAGTCAAGTTCATATGTGCTGAACCCTTCTCCACCGCCGACCGGGGTTAAGGCGGATGTCAACGGCAGACCCGCCAATGATTCACCGTGTACAATGTTGGAAGCGGCATCGAAGTGATCCCACACATTGATAAGCAACTTCAAATCACCACCCGCCGAACCGGTAGACTCCTGGTAAAACAGCGTATTCATCGCCTCGGTTACCGTAACATTCCACGACTCGGGACGATTCGCCCCCGGGGGGAAATCATCCGGGATGTTCTCAGGAGGAATAACGGAAGGGAATTTCCAGCAGGCGTCGATAGCATAGTTGAATTCCGGTTCTCCGCTCAGGTCAATTGTATAGTGCCTGATATTCTTGGCTCCCGCTGAAAACACACCTCGTTTCTCCGGTGTCAGCACAATCAATGGATCATCCTTCTCCAGACCATCGGCGAAGTACTTGTAGCCGTTGATGGTGCAATTGAGATCGGATGTATCGGCGGGATTGCCGAACATCCCGTCGATGTAGTTGAAAATAGTCTCGCCATGCAGAAACTCGGTGGGATTCCACCAACGTGTATAACCATCGGCATTCAGCAGGCGAGTGTCCCCGTCTCCAGCAATTACAATATCGGGATCATTGAAACCGGTGATCGAACCGTGAGTGAAAATTATCCCGCATACATCGAAACCGGTATAAATATCCTGGTCGGTGAATGGATGCCTCAGCCCTATATCGACATCTAATATATTCCCGTTGAATTGCGGCGGTCCTTCGATGGTCAGGTAAAGGAATGCGGGTGGTTCGAGGAATTTCAAGGCGTTGAGGTGAAGATCGGCATCGCGCAGGGGGATGACATCGACG
>CBDVBS010000086.1:0-10857 GCA_965372275.1 uncultured bacterium
GCATCACCGACACATCGATGCGGCCATTCTCGGGGATGTCTACGGACCAGTAATCAGCCTCATCTGCATCTTTACGAATGCTCCCGGCGTATTGTTCACCCCAGGGAAGGGGAGTGGCGGTTTCTGGTGTGTCATTTTTTTCGACCTCGACATTGGCAAAAGGAGTGAAAGTCGCCTGGATAAAATATTCATTATGGCCATCGTTGGTTAATGCGCTAACTCGCAGGTGACAGACCCCCGGCGTTACGTAGAAGCGTGTCTCCAGTTGCTGATCTAAGCTGCCGTTAACCAGGTCATAATCGAGATACTCTCCGGTACCCAGGTACGCAGCCAGGCTGAAGTAACCCCCGGCTGGATCCTCCAGCATCACCGACACATCGATGCGGCCATTCTCGGGGATGTCTACGGACCAGTAATCGCATGGGTCCATGTTTTCATGGATGCCGCCATGACCTATAGAGTCCCAGGGCAGATAATTTGCATCCCCCGGTACGTCATTTGGCTCGACTTCCTCTATCATACCTCCGGGCGGTAAGACATCGATCATAATCTTGTCAAATCCAATTTTGGGGGGGTTGTTACTATCCTTGACCGTAAGTGTAGCTGAATAATGCCCTGGCAATGCATACTCGTGTTCCGGGTTTTCCTCATAGCTCTCGGACTCATCCCCGAAGAGCCAATGATATTCAGCTATTTCACCCCCATTGGGGTCATAACTCCCCTCGGATGAGAATTGCACCACCAGTGGAGCAACTCCCTGCAATGGTGATGAATGCGATGCATCCGCCACAGGAGCCTTGTTCTCGGGGTCATATGGGTCGTCATCGGGGTTACCCGGAACACCGTTCATAGGGAGCCCGAATGTAAAACTCCTCCAGTCCGAATACGTTTCAGCTCCCCACCCAAAAATACCACCCTCCTGGTAATGTTCCTTTACGGAGACTCGTACCACCGGCTTGGCACTATTCCCAAGTTGCTGGGAAGGTCCCGGGATGCAATAGAGTGGAATCTGCATAAAGTTGCCCCATGGAATTAACTCCATCCCACCACCTAAATAATGCAAGTCCTTGAAAGTGCATAGCACGGGATCGCAATTCCAGCCGTTGTCTGAAATACCGATCACGAAATCAAAATCACAGGAATTTACTCCGCCAACCTCGCTATTGCCCAAAACATATATATTCAGATATGCGTTCCAGAGTTTTGTAAGTTCATCCTGCTTCCATTCGTATGAATCAACCTGATAAAAGAGCCTTGTCCCATCGGTAAATGTCACATGATCATATTTTGCAGCGAATGGTTCTACTTTATCTATGTCGTGTGAGGCCGCAACACCAGCGGCATCCCAATAGAAATCATTTGTCTTCGCCGAACAGGAATCGTGAATGCTCGGTTGCGTTGGGCCAAAATTCCGATAGTATGCATTCCGCCATTCTTCACCAATGATGAATTCAGCGAAACCAAGGTTGTACAAGAATATGTTGTACGCCCCAGCCAACATTTGCACCACAATGTGAAACGACTGCGAGAAGCTGAAAAGCGGAAGAGTGAAACCGGAGAGTGCGATAGTCGGCACGCCTCCGCCGAGGACCTGGGCCAAATATAATTGCCCGGTAGTATCCATTGCATCTGTGAGGACTGACATCACATCCTTTGCGATGAAAAACGCTTGTGGGTTCTTGTAGTCAACGTTACCGGAGTTATTGAAATTTTCAAGGCGGTTATAAAGGCTTGCATAATCAATAATCTTGCCTGCCTTTTGGACGACGGTGATGTCCTGAAGATAGGTCTGAACCATGGCATCTTCATCCGGTGTCAGGTTCGCTTCCGAGTATGCTTTCAGGAAATCCTTGACATATCCCACAAACTCTTCAGGAAGATCCCCCTGACCCTTGCGGTTAAGTTCGGATATGTCGAAATCGGCCTCGGCCCCTTCTGCAGGGATTGCCGGTGATACGGGCCCACCGGATTGAGAGCAACCTGTGATAATCGTCAGGCTGATGATAATTATCAGGAGAATAGCATTCTTAAACATACTGCCTCCCGCATACAGGAATCCGTTTTAGTTTGTTTACCCCCTTAACGCATTCACAGGATTAAATTGTGACACAAAGTGTAATAAATTAAAAGAAAAGGTCAGGTATGATAAAATTATCCCTCATAATGCCGTCAAGGGAAAGCGAGGATATTCGAAACGACAACCGGGAGGGCATGGTTGCTGATGTCCCTCTCAAAGGCGTCTTCAAACCATGGATGATTATCCTCGGCCTGCTCATCGTCGCCGGATACCAATGGCACTGCGTCAACTTTACATGGGACGATCCGTTCATCACATGGCGTTACGCCGAGAATCTCGCCAATGGTGACGGCCTTGTGTTCAACATCGGCGAAAGGGTAGAGGGTTATTCGAACCTCCTGTATGTCCTCATATTCTCCCTGTTCTACAAACTTCATATCTACTGGGGCGAACTGAGGCTCCTGTATCCCGCTAAGATATTGGGTTGCATAACATCCCTCGCGCTGATATGGCTCACAATACGCTACGCGGTCAAGCTCGATTCCTTCCGGAGGCTGAACTACCCGAAGGCGGCGGCGATTATCGGATTCCTTGCAGTGAGCAATATTTTCCTCCACATCTGGGCCATGTGCGGCATGGAAACGATATTATTCCCGTTTCTCGTAATACTGGCGAACCTGGTGCTGCTTAACGCAATCGAATCATCCGGACCAAGACGAAGGCGATTGTTCATCACATCAGGTCTGCTCTTCTTCCTCGTGAGCATCACCCGCGCTGACGGCTTCGTGATGGTGGCGGCGTCGCTTCTGTTTATCCTGCTGACCATTCGCGTGAAGAAAATGAGTTTCAGGGAGGGGATGTTCGTTTTCCTCGCGTGGGTAATCCCATCGCTGATCGTACTCGCCTGGCGGTATTCATATTACGGCGATATCTTCCCGATGAGCTATTACTCGAAAGCCACGGGGGGGTGGGACAAAATACACGCGGGTGGTTATCAATGGTGGTTCGGAGCCGGCCAGGTGCTCGGGCATATTGTCGTATATGCGGTGATCTATCTCCCTGTATTCCTGCGAAAAGGGAAAGTCGGTGCGGCATATTTCCTGCTGTTCATCCAGGCTATCATCTACCAGATATATATCATCTATTCCGGTTTCGATTTCCTCTGGGGTAATCGCTTTTTCACCCATATGCTCCCTCTGCTTGAACTTATGCTGTTCGCGGGGCTCTGTGAGCTGATGTTGCTTGACAGGAGCTTTAGGTGCGATACTCCAAACCGGATCAGTTTTGAATCGAGTCGAAGGAATGCGGTGATACTGCTGATTGCTATCCTTGCAGTGGTTGGGGTAACCGGGAATATTGGCATGTACACGTTTCAGCACTGGCTGTTCCCATCGGGTTATCTGACTGGCACCCACCCCGACTGGATGCTGAGGAATTATTACAAGACCGGGATGTGGATGAAGGAGAACCTCGAACCCACCGACAGGGTGGCGATAGGGGATATCGGTGCGATCCCTTATATAAGCGGCATTCAGGTGCTCGATACTTTCGGGCTGGTCGATGAGTATATTGCCAAACTTCCGGGTAATTTCTTCTATGAACGCTATGACGTCGACTACATCCTCGGCGAGAAACCGGGTATCAACGAGACCCCGCCGGATTACGTCGTGCTGATGGGCCACCTGCGAAGGAAGGGTAGCGAAACCCTATGGTACCAGAACTACGCGCCTGACAGATTTCATTATATGACCGCACTGTGGAACGATCCGAGATTCCTGCTTAAGTATGAATTCGTGGTCGAGATAGATAATTTCCTTGTCTTTAAGCGCAAGGATCTCGGACGCGGTCCAGAACCGAGTCCCGAAATGCGCCGGTGGTTTGAGAAAAGCAGGCTGAGTTGAACATTGCGGAATCGGATTTGCCCGGATACAATGACTGAATTGTCACATTTCACTGAACGGAGAACGTATGGAGTATAGAGGACATACTGAACATGAGCCCGGATTGAATGGTGCGGTTCTGAGCACCGGCACCTGGAATCAGAAGGCGATTGATAATGCCCTGAGCGATTACAAACGGGCTTACACAGGAAGGGAAATTATTTTCGAGCAGCTTTGCGGATTGCTAAGAGCAGAGGTTGTGTTGAACTTGAAAGCTGAATTAAAAAATGATATTGCCATTGAGGAAGCGGAGTTTGCTTCGTTTCGAGAACTCGAACGCCGCCTTCAGAAGGGTAAGATCAAATTCCTGAGCAAGAAGTATGTGAAGCAATATATATGCTCGACCGCCACACGCTTCGTACGTCAACGTCATGCAAAGGTCGTTCCAATCGACTCAGGGGAAGGACATACGCATCAATTAGAGGATTCGTCCGCCGGCCCGCATGAAAAAGGCTGGCTCAATTATACGGATCTGTATTTCTGCCTGAAGAAACTTGGCAGTACAGAAGTGAAGCTCCTGGAACTGCATCATTTTAAGGGATTTAAGTTGGATGAAACCGCTAAGCGGTTGAAAATCCAGCACGATACCGCGCGGAAACGTCATGGCCGGGCACTCAGGAAACTCTGGCTGTGCCTTGAAGGGTTGATTGGAGGGGATGTTTATAATGCCTGATGCCAACGAGTACAACCGTGAATTTGCCGATGCGTGGGATGAACTTCACTCCCGCTTGAAGGAACCGGGATTCAGTCTTGATGAATACCTGGGTAAGTTATCAGAACGGCTTGCTCCACAAACCATCAAAGAACTTCGTATTGCAACCGGATTAGGAGGATTATTCCAACTCGATGTCGATTACGACCGGTGGCGCCAGGTTGAGGACGCCAAGGAATCCCGCAAAGGACGTTTCCTCTCAGGTTTCAACCGACTTGGATGGGCCGCCGCTGCCGCGGTATTGATCATCGGGCTGTTCTTAGGCGGACCACCTCCTACGGGCACCATTACAGTAAAACCGGGATTCGGAAATATCCACCTGCCGTTTTCCCTGACCACGGCGGTCAGTGCGGCAGTTGCGGAATATGATATTCCTGCTACCGAGATAAACATCACCGATGCGGGGGGACGTTTTACGGGTCTTGATCCTATTAAATACGCTGACCTTGAGGATGATGGCGAAATGGAAATCATCCTTGCACGGGAAGGATATGTTATATGCCTCGACCATAAAGGCGTGGGTAAATGGATGTTTGATATCGATACCCAAAAAGACATGCTTAAGGATGATTTCCATGATGAATTGAAAAAATCCATGGAGTTCTGGCAAAAAAACGCGGACAATTTCATTTTCGACGAAGACCGCAGGATGAAAATTGCCGGTATGGGAGATATAGATACTGCTTGGCCGGTGATATTCGGATACCAGGCTCATATTGTCGGGATCGTCGATTTTAACTTTGATGGTTTTAAAGATGTGCTCGTTTATTTCCCCGGCGCCATATTTGTACTTGACCACCTGACCGGCGAGCCCCAGGATGTGGTTATTGATGGTGAGCCGCGGAAATTTATTAAGCTCCTGGATGGTGATTATTTCACCCAGCCTATGGCAATTGAGAATATCCAGGGGGATGACAATTACGAATTTATCATCTATCGAGGCTCGAATTGGCCCGCAAGTGTGGATGGTGAATTGCTCGCAAGCAGGGACCGGGGACGATATGTCTATGATGGCAATCAGCCGTTCAACCACAGGGGGCTGTATGTCGCGTCCCACGAGGGGAAAGAACTCTGGCACCTGAACCTTCCCTATCACTGTGGCCACATAGAAGTAGGTGATTTATCCGGGGATGGACAGATTGGGATATATCTCGACACATACCTTCCCAATAACGGTTTTGAGATCAGGTACAAAACCAGAGCGGACCGGGAAACCGCGAGCTGGAACTTCGTCTGGGATAACTGGCCGGATGATATTGAAGAATTGATTGATCCATTGCCATGGGATGTCCCTGCGGATGGGAAACGCGAGTCATCCATCATCATACTCGGGGTTGAGGATGGTTCTGGCACTATCAAGCACCTTTCAACAGTGGAGAGTGATTCCAGGCATTTCTACACATCCGGCAGGTTCGTCGATTTCGGTGAATACGAAAGCCTGCAGGTTGTGCAATACAATGATGTTTTAGGTGATGATCCATATTGGTATCGACCGTGGTACTTCGATGGCAAAGAATTCGAAGAACTTGAGAAGATCGAAAATCTGTATCCCGAAATGAGATGGCAGGAAGGGCTGTTCGGATTCGATACAGGTGATGGCCCACGGCTGGTATTCGGCTTAAGCCCGGATGGTATCATCAGGATGGTTGATGAGCGGTACACGAAGATAAAGGATTACCAGGTAGAACTTGAAACAGGCTCACAAGGTGTGCCGTGGAAATGTGACGCCGTAGTCTATGATGTTGAGGATATCGACAACGATGGCAGCCCTGAAATATTAGCCGGGTTCGGCGCCCTCCACGCGCCATGGGGTTACAGGAATGCGGAAGGTTATCAGAACAGGGATGTCCCGATTATGTCCGTGATGAAGATCCTTACGGCGGATTTCCAGCCATATCACCCCGAATTAGGATGGGACACATTCGAAGTCGTGGGACCGGTAGTCCAGGCAGGCTTTGAAAAACTTGACAGTGACGACCGAATGGATGTCTTTGTCATCTCTGACTACGTCTATTTCCTGAAACCTGAAGAAAAACCATAATTTTTCCCCCAACCTGTCACATTTGCTATACCTCCTTGCGTTATAGGAGCGAAGGCTGGTGAAACCCCATTAACATCGGTTTAAACTCAAAACGGCAAGGTGGATTGCAGCCATGAGAAGGAAACAGGTAGTTATAATCACAATGGTCCTGGTGGGCGTTTTCTTGATGTCTCTTGTTGCCTACGCCGGCAATGGTACGATTAGTGATAAGGACATCAGGATAAAGCGACACTGGGATGGCACCATCTCTGTTCAGTTGTACAACAACTTCCAGATTCATGAAGCAAGGGTATTTATTAATGATTCAAATGGCAGGCATGTCTGGGATAGCGTTGGCCCTAAGAGATAGAGCAACTGGAATGGTCCCTTTAAACCGTCCGTATATGTGGAAATCGACGGTGGTTTTGGCGCGGGATGCTTCTCGCGATGGATTGACTGACATTTTATAATCAATGTGGGTTCTCAGCTTGTAGTGCCGCTGGATTAACCGGCGGTTTTTCAATTTTCCTTGTTTCTCTCTCGTTAGATCAATCCCACTTGACAAGTATTTTTTCCATCAGGCGGGTGCCGCACACTTCACCCTAACGTTTCATAAATTATGTGTGATGTGTGGCACGGTCTGCCCGAATCTTCGAGGGCTGACCGTGGTTAACATTGGAAATCATATGCAGATCACGGTTAGGCTCGAAGACTCGCCAAACCGTGCCATCCAAGATGGACAGACATAAAACGGGTGCCGCGCACTTCAGTGTGCGAAATCCGGACAGGCAAAACCCCGGTTAATTAACCGGGGTTTCACAGGAGTTCTGAAGGGTTGATATTTACCTTAGCCTATTTTCCCATCAGTGATGCGTACGCATCAAAACGAAATCCTGAATGTGCCTAATATTCCTGGTGGAATATCAAGTCGCCTTAGACTTCAGCTTCCAAGTCGTCGAATCTTCCCGTGAAAGCAAACTCTACGACGAAGATGATATTCTCGCTGACCGAGTCATAGGAGGCCCAGCCATTCAACCCGATGTGGTTGACCCAATCGTAATAGACGCCACCCGAGATAACGTTTTCCTCGTTATCAAAGTAACCGTAATAATCAAGAGCGAATGTCCAATCTTCGTTCCAATTGTAATCAAACCCCGCGAAGAGCGAGTTGTCATCTTCAAGGCCTGACGCATTGTGCGCAAACCCGAGATAACCATTGCCCTTCTTGAAGTTCTTACCAATCACAATGAACGGAATTGGCTCGCTGATGAAGCGGTCATTGGTGCCGACAATATTGTCAACACCGACTGCCAGAGAAACGGGGAAATCGTCCTCGAATTCATCGAACACTTTGTACTTGGCGTACATAGTGAAAGGCCCGATTTCACGTTCGGCGTTGAACGCGAATCCCATCTCAAAATTTGGCAGAATTGTGCTGTAGAATTCCTGCGAAAGGAATCGGCCGTCTTCCGCGAAATACCCTCCGGCGAACTCCTCATCGGAGACTGCAAGCTGGAGGTCCCACTCAAAGACGCCTTCCTCAAGGATTTCCGTGGTCCAAATGGTGTTCAGACCGGTTCCGTGAGCAAAGGCTGCCGTTCCAAACAGGAACGATACTGCGATGGCTAAGGTAATGATCAAAGCAAACCTTCTCATTGAAACTCCTCCTTAAAAAGAATAAAAAGGTTTGAAACGTTGCCTATCTAATTTGATGCCGCAGTATATCATAGCGACACCTGAAAATCTATTGGCCCGATAGCGTTTCGACCTCGCCTATCGAGCAAGCAACCTTAAGCAAAATTAATATAATATATTATCCACCCGCCCCGTGATTTTTTACATCATGAGGCCGTGTCGGCTTAAGCATTTTCACAAACCGTTTTCTTAATACGATTTAATACGGCCTATCGAGAACAGTAAATCAGGAATTATCCCGCGTGTCAACCTGCTTTATCAGTCCGGCGTCGATTAGTATTTGCCCGTGATCGAAGCCCAATTCCACACTTGAGGGGTCAGGAAACACTCCCGCATCGACTGCGTCATCAGCGGCGGTCAATTCCCCACCGACCGGCTTCACTATATAGACGGCACTCACGCTGTGTCCCCTCGGATCGCGGGAGGGCTTGGAATATACTCCCAGCAGCTTCACGATCTCTACAATCAAACCGGTCTCCTCTTCGACCTCCCTTATACAAGCGGCCTCGGTGGTCTCACCGACGTCCACGAATCCTCCCGGCAGGGCCCACATCCCCTGGTAAGGCGGGTTCTTACGCCTGATAAGCACAACCCCGCCTTCCATCGGAATCACGGCATCGACTGTCAATTTTGGTGTAATCGGTTCCATTTTTGCCTCGCAATTATTTATTTTATGTGTAAGGATGGCTTCAACCCCGGGCTACCAGGTTTTCCTGTCAGGTTAGACATCGTAGAACTCCTAAGAAAGCGACATTCGGGACAGTCACCCAGGATATAAATTTATCCTCCACCATTTTAACCGATTTACTCCTATATGCTATAATTCCCACGGTATAGGAGTATTTAATCCCATAAGATCTGTTTAAGCTTACCTCGAACCTTTTGCTGGAGGCGCAACATGGGAGCCCTCGACAGGTTCTTCAAATTACGCGAGCACGGCACCAGTGTTCGTATCGAAGTCATTGCCGGAATTACAACTTTCATGACAATGGCGTACATCATTTTCGTACAGCCTGCAATCCTCTCGATGGTGGGCATGGATCATGACGCCGTAATGATCGCTACCTGTATCTCGGCGGCTATCGCTTCCCTCATCATGGGCTTATGGGCCCGGTATCCGATTGCCTTAGCGCCGGGGATGGGTGAAAACTTCTTCTTTGCTTTCGCCGTATGCCTGCCGGTTGCCATGGGTGGTATGGGGATGTCCTGGCAGGAAGCATTGGCCGCGGTATTTACCGCTGGAGTGATATTCTTGGTCCTCTCTTTCCTGCGGGTCAGGCACGCCCTTGTGGAAGCGATACCCGACAGCATCAAGCATGCGATCGGTGCGGCGATCGGAATTTTCATCGCGTTTATCGGCCTTACCTACATGGGGGTCGTTGTTCAGAACCCCAATGCGTTCGTGAAGTTAGGACCCATCCAGCAGTTCCCGGTGGTCCTGGGAATCATCGGGCTGTTCGTAACACTTATCCTCATGGTTACCAAGGTACGTGGAGCAATTCTTATCGGCATCGTATTCACTTACCTGCTGTCCCTGCTCTTTGGCTTCGTCAGCTTTTCACCCGCTGAGGGTCAGGCCCTTGTGGGATTACCCCAGCCTGAAGCAACCACCATATTCCAGTTCGATTTCTCAAATGCGTTCTCACTCAATTTCATACTGGTGGTCATAATCTTCCTGTTCATGGATCTGTTCGATACCACCGGCACACTGATTGCCGTTGCCGGACAGGCCGGGTTCCTGAAGGATGGGAAGCTTGAGAGGGCGACGCCGGCATTTGCCGCGGATGCCATCGGAACACTCGCGGGTGCGTGCCTGGGAACCAGCACGGTGACAAGTTATATCGAATCCGCGGCCGGCGTCGAATCGGGCGGCAGAACCGGATTAACGAGCGTTGTTGTAGCGATTCTATTTCTCTTAGCCATGTTTTTTACACCGATTGTCGCGACAATCGGCGGTGGATACGATTTGCATATACCGCCACGTTCAGTTGAAGGCGATGCCGGGGCGGCATTGGCTGCCGACGCGGGTACTACATATCATCTTAACCCGATCCTTGGCCCGGCGCTTGTTGCTGTTGGCGCCATGATGATGGGCGCGTTAAGACGGGTTGATTGGGATGATCCCACCGTTACGATCCCGGCATTCCTGATAGTTATCGGCATACCGTTGACCTACTCGATCACCGACGGACTGGGATTCGGATTCGTCTCTTTGGCTATCCTTAAACTCTTTAAACATGATCCCGATAAACCCCGCCCGTGGTTGATTTACTTCTTAGGAGTTCTCTTTATCTTGAGGTTTGCGTTCCTTCCGCTTACGTAGTGAACGTCTGAACCGGTCGGTGTTTCGGGAATTTATTCCCGAAACGGTACTGGATACTGTTCACGGGGTTTCGGGAATAAATTCCCGAAACACCATCATGTCTGAACCGGGATAAGCCATGAACACCATACGGGCTCCGCGCGGGTAGTG
>CBDVBS010000087.1:0-10841 GCA_965372275.1 uncultured bacterium
GTGATTGGAAAATACACTTTATCCAAACGTTGCATAAATTATATGTTCTTGATGGCACGGTCTGCCCGACGCTTTGGGAAGGCTGACCGTGGTCTTTGTTTCAGGTTAGCAGCTACTTTCCGAAGACTGAAAATTAGCAGCTACCTGACGCAACATCACTCAGAAAGGTAGCTGCTATCTTGCGAGTCTTCGAAGCAAGTAGCTGCTATCCGTTCGTTGCCAATACGGAAAGGCAGCAACAGCCTTACCGTACAACCTTATAGTGATAATCCCGGCATACTATCCCGTTTACGTTCCCACGGTCAGACTCGAAGACTCGTCAGACCGTGCCATCAATCCCGACGGCAATATCATCTACGTAGTCGGCACAGCGAATGTGTATCCGGGTTGAAAGGGGATGACCAATTGCAGGATTGAGAATCCCAAAGAATGATTTCTACTCATACTGAACCCTGACTCCTATACGGGAGGGGGTTCTCCGCCGCGTGCTTGCGTCTCAATTGGCCAAGGCTGGAACGCAAAGACGTAGAGGACGTAGAAGTTAAATAACGGAATCAGCAGAAGCAGGCTGTAAACCGGCTCGAAACCCGCCCTCTTTGCTATATTCCACATGCACCATATAGAGAACCCAGCTGCTGCTAATGCAAAGGCAACCCATATTAATGAAAACAAACATGCTACAAAACCTTCCATCTTTCTCTCCTTTTACCTATAACGTTAAAAATAGTTTCAATAGAACCACGAGCATCATTGTACGTCGATATGATGCCTGTTTGTCAACCTAAAAAATGAAGAAATCGCCGGATGGCGGTGGATAATATCGGCAATGCCTATGTCAGCGGCTATTTCCGCAGCACCATCGACTTTGATCCCGGCCCGGATGTCGACGAGCATGTGCCGAATATTCAGGAAGACCCGTACCTGCTGAAACTGCCGGCAAACGGGTACTGGGAATAAGACCAATTCTTCTTAAGAAAGGCTATTTGAATCGGGTGTCGCGCACTTCAGTGTGCGATTTCCTTTCTACAACAATTCTTCAATAACCACCTGCAACCCGGCTGTCGAGCCGATACTTCCCGCATTCGACCAGCGGCAGCGACCGTCGCGGTCAAAGAGAAGATGAATCGGGATAGACGCAGGGTCACCAGCCCACTCGTTCGACAAGCCGAAGTAGGATGCATCATCATCGAGCAGCCAGTAGGATGCATCGTATGTATTCGAGTTCACGAAATACACAACATCCGCGGATGTTTCACCCTGGTTAACATAAATGTGGTAATAGTCGTCACTCGTAAACTGGTTGTATATACCATTTAATGCGGGCATATCGCCGATACTCGCACTCGACCACGTTGCCCAGAATCCCATGAATATGACATTACCGTAAGGCTGCGTGTCCGGCCACGTGAATGACGCCGGGTTGATCGAGCCTGAGAATGCAGAAGGCATATTGCGTGGAATGATCGTGTTGTTAACCGCGTTCGGATTATCGATCGCGGCTAATGTGGTCACCCACTGATGCACCGATGAATCATCATACAGATCGAACCAGTCAGTGACGCGTACAGTTATGTCGCAATCGACCGCGAAATCCGGTGGATACCATGTCGGCGTCTGAATTGTTGGGTCGTTGAACGAGCCGTAATCACATTCCCAATCGAATTCCCATGAATCGTCGGTAGGAAAATCATCGATGAACAGCACTTCCAAATGTACCGCTTCATCGTTATTACCCGCCTGACTCGTGGTGCGCGTATGATTCACCATGGTAATCTGCGGCCTCGTATTGGCGACGACCTCGATTGCTATCGGCTCGTCGAGCAAATCCATATGCCCCGCCGAATCGGTGACACGCAATTGCACATCGAACATACCCACATCCGGGAACTGCTGATTCGGGTTCTGTTCCACGCTATCCGTGTTGAAACCGTCAAAGGGATCGTATGAAAAATCCCACTCCCAGTTGTAGATATCCAATGCACCGTCCGGGTCGATGGATTCATCGGTGAACAGTACATACTGCCCGTCGCCGATCTTCGGCTTATCGCACACGGCCTGGGCCACAGGGGGTTCGTTCGAGTCGATGATATTGATATCTATCGACTGCACCACCGGCCCGAGTTTAACAGTATTAACGACAAGCGTAAGCTCCGCCTCGCAATCCCCGATCAGCTCGTATGTATGCAGTGTGACGGTGGTCGTCGTTTCACCGGTCAAATACCCGACACTGTCAGGCTCAAGGGTCCACTGGAATGTCGGATTCCGGTCACCCGATGCCTGCACGCTGTATTGCGTGGTCGTCCTCTCGCTGATCTGCACCGGGCCTTGGATGTCGCTCAACACAAGCGGCGTGATGCTGGTGCTGTTGCATCCCATGATGATGCAGACCAAGAGCACCGCTATAAGTAAAGTAATTGATCTCATCTCATCTCTCCTTTATCAAAAAGGCACTGCAAAACACACTTAAATGCCTAACCATCCCAAAGTGAATAAACCCTCATATATATAAAGATTGAGCTACCACCGGCATCTATGCCATAGACGTAACCATACCTGCCTTCATCAGTTTGGAATACAAGGGAATCGTTTATCCACAACTCATTACCACCATTGCCGACTTCAATTGTTGTCGGGGACTGGGTCAATGTTAGTCCGGCAATGAAATCCTTGCCCGGGTGAGGGAAATCCTGGATAAGCATCCACTTGACGGTGTTGGGCATTGGCAATACGAAATCCAGATAATAGTTGCTCGGTAATCCCGAAACTCTAAGAATAATGTCATCATCACCATTTCGCGGCGGGCTGTGATACACATTGGTATCCAGGTTCAGATAAAAATCCCCGTTGGAACCAGGGAAACTTATGCTTTGACTCCCTACGTAATAAGTGCCGGGATAGTAAAAACTCGCAACAGGCACTTGTGCCTCGTAGCTTCCTTCATTGACAACAATAATTCTCTCAGTGCCGTCGGGAAAGAAAGGCGCCGGATTCGCACTGAACGAGAAACTGCCGCCTTCCGGGGGGCCGGAAAGCTGGCACAAATACGTGTTGTCGCCGTTAACAAGGTAAACACCGGTGATATCGTAGTTATCCGAAACCACCGTTGCATAAGCGCTTACCGCAAGACTTTTATGATATTCGGTAACATAGACACTTGACGATGTGATCGACGGATAAGGATCATCAGGGTCGGGAGGATCGGATACTTCACCGATCTCATACAGATCGAATGGGTCAGCGTCTATCCCGACAACGTTGGTAGCCTTGATCAGGTCCAGTCCATTGGCAGCTGAGAAACCGGGGACACTTACGGCATAGCAACCGAGACTGTCATTATATTCCATCATGAAGTCCTTATCGCCGCCATAATTAAAGCCATCCAGCCAGACTTCATCCACTGCGTAGTAATCAGTCACTCCGGCAAGCACCATATCGTTGGCGCTGTCATAAACAGCCCAGTGTATTATGGGCTGGTCCAATGGCGGCGCGGGCGGAACCTTGCCGACGATGTATGAATCAGGCGTAAGTTCAACATCCATGAAGTTGAAATCAACCGGTGGCGGGGTCACCAGGTTGCCGGGAACCTGATCCGCAATGTAGTAATCGACATACCATTTCATATCCTGCATGTCCATAGTATCCCACGTCCCGTTGGGAAGCCTGTAGGGCATCAGGATTGTGCTTCCTTCCTCGTATGCACCCGACCACAGCAGCGCGTCGCGCAATGTGACAACAGGTGATGACGGGTCGTTGTCCGCATACACCATATAGCTCAGGACGTTGCCGTCACCCGGGTCTAAGAAGAGGTGGGTGCAGACGGAGTTTATTCTCGCGATGTACTCGCCCCAGTCGCCGACATATTCCCAGTAGCCGTCTTCATTCATCGCGGCGACATCCGCCGACATCTGGATCGTGTGTATGGATATCGGAGCACCGACCTCGAATGCCTTCAGCTCATCAAGTGTGAGGAAAATCGGCTCGCCGGTATCGGTGGTATTGATGACCCAGTAGATATTCTCGCCGTCAGGATACTCGCCGTTCGGCGGCAGCGTGTTGATCTGTGATGAGGGGCTGATGGTGGCGACCTGGTGATTACCGATGCACAGTGTCATGGTCGGCACGATATTGCTCGCGCTCGCAGTCCCGGTGTTATATACCTTAAGTTTCAGTTTTATCACCGCGGCCTGGCTTGGATTCGTGCTTACAGCCGTTGACCAGTTCACTTCTGAGCTTGACGAATCCTCGGTAGAACTGCTCGTTCCTGTTGTTGTCGAATATGAATGCTCGCCGCCAAGATTTGCGTGAACAGCAACCTCTCCGCCGGAATCCATTCCAAACTTGGCGGTGGCTTCCACGCCGATCTCCCAGTTGATCGCGTGGGTCCATCCCGATTCCTGCGATGTTTCACGACCCCATGTTGTTCCCTGGGATTCGGAGCCGCCTGTTGCGTCTTCAATGTCGGCGTTAATGGTGACATCATAGCCCATGAGCCTGACGATGATATTCGGCGTCGCCGGAATCATCGGGCTGTTACCCGGCCTAATTACCGTCTGATCCATAAACAGGCTCGAAACTTCCATCCCGTCGTTGTACGGGTCCTGATCAGTAGAGGGTTGCATGGGGTCAGTCTTGAAATATGGAACAGTGAAATCCTCCTGCACATCCTCATCGTCCCACTTCAGGAATTCACCCGACAGCCAATTGTATGTGAAACCGTAATATTCGAGGTAGTTGGGAACGCCGTCTAAGTCGGAATCGACCAGCTCGCCGTCATGAACACCATCATCATTATCATCGACATCCATCGGGGCGAGGATCATATCGGCGTCCTGATCTGGAATGAGGTCTTCCCAGTTCCAGCCGGACTCGCTGAACAATTCCCTATAATCGTACATGCCGTCATGGTCGGAATCGAAATCGTCAATGTTCATCCCCAGCATTATTTCAATGTCATCCTTCACGCCGTCATCATCGGTGTCACCGGATGCATCGAGGTTCTTGTCGTCCAGTATGCCGAGGGTCAGCGGTACAATGATCTGGCCATCGGAAGCGTCGTTCAGCAATGCGTTGTCCGACGCGGTAACCTGGATATCAATTCCCAATTCCGTATCGTTCCAGATCAAGTGGTCCTGGGTTAAAGAGGTCGGGAAGAAACTCGCCATTTCAAATGTACCGGTGTTCGGCAGGTCTGCAACGAGTATCGTATCGAAAGCCCCGCCGTCGATCGACATCGTGATATCAACCAGCGGGATATAACCCGACCAGACCCACTCAATGGTCTGCGGGAATCCCAATCGCCAGAATTCTCCGCCGTTGGGATAATTAAGTATGACACTCCGCTCAAGGAATGAGAAATCGCTGTCGCTCTCGTCGTAGTACAGACCGGGATTGTCGGCATCGGAAATCTTGATTCTCGCCGTTAATGTCTCAGGCCAGTCAGCGATCGGATCCCACAGGAAACTCCCGGTATTGGGAGTTGAGGCAACGATTTCGTAAGGATATGTGCCGCCCGAATCGGCGGACATCTCGATTATTATGTCAGTGATTATATCGCTCGCGGTCCAGGTTATCTCATACTGGTTGCCGACTTCCAACACGTCCCCGCCGTTGGGGGTCAGAAGTTCGATACCCGGTTCGACAATGGTGAATTCACCGCTGTCGCCATATGTAAGCGGGTTGTTAATGTCGAAAACCCTTATAACGCAGTCAGGACTTATAAGCGCCTGGGGGATTGGCCCCCATTCGAACTGGCCATCGGCGTTCGGTATTGTATCAATTATAGTCTCCGGCCAGTCCTGCCCGCCGTTTGTAGAGAGGTTGATACCGACGTTCGGGATATTCGGGTCGCCGGCCCATGTGATCGTCACGTTTGTTCCTGCGATCAGCTCTTCGTCCCCGGTGGGGAAACCTACCACGATCATGTCTTCCATCTTCGGGAGAATCGCAAAATCGTTATCGGACTCATCGAAGACACTCGCATCAGATTTCCAGGCAACCTTGATGCGGCAGGTATCACCGATATAATCCTCAGGAATGTTATAGAAGATATAGCTTCCGTTGTTTGCCGCGGAATACGTAACAGGCACCAAGTAGTTTTGACCGGAATTCTGGGAGAGGAAGATGGATACGATGTCGATACAATCGCTTGCTATCCATTGGATTACAGGTGAGTCCCCCACCTGGAGCACTTCGTTGCCGTTTGGATATGTGACGTGGACAAATGGCTCTATCGTGAAATCAGCGTTGGATATGTCGAATACTTCAGAATTTGTAGCGTCCGAAATTTTCACGCGAGCCAGTGTTGTCGGCAAGTTATCGACCGACGCAATGGCGAATTCGCCGGAATTCTCAACGTCGGTCGCGAGATTGATCGCAAAAATCGCTCCCCCGTCGAGGGAGAGGTCGATATTCACATTTTCAATTTCACCGTATGAAGACCATGTAACCGTCCGTGCTGAACTGATACCCCAGCTCTCTTCGCCGTTTGGTGAAATCACCGTGAGGGCGTCCGGTTCAATGCTCTTGATGGGTATTTCCACCAATTTGTATGCCGCCAACAATGCGCCTTCGGGATATGCTGGGCCGGACACCGGCGGAGCATATGTGTTATTCGCGGCGGTTGTCCTGATGGTGATAAGCACTTCCTGATCATCAAGACCGGTCGGTGTTACGTGGGGTATGGTTATGTGGTAAATTCCACTATTCGACATCGAACCGGTAGCAGCTATGAGGTCGGTTCCATAATATGTATCGAATAAGGTTTCGGATTCAAGCCAGATCGATTCGATCTCGCCGTCTATGCCAAAGGGATTGTCATCCGCCTGCCAGTCGAATACTTCGATTGCCAACTGCAGGTCGCCACCGCTTTCGGTTTCGTTCTTATAAAAAGCAGTGGAACCGGTTGTGTCAACCGCGATATGGTATGCCTCGGGGCAGTTAGCATCGGAGGGGAAATCCTCGATCGGCTTGGGGGCCGGAGTCCCATTATCCGGGGCCGCCCAGCTTACATCTACGGCATAGTGGAAGATGAACTTCATATAACCGCCATCGGACGGGAATGCAATTTTATAACGCCTTGTGACTTCCGGTGGATTGCCTTCCGTAGAGAATGTGCCACGGTTACTCGTATTCACATTTGGCACGACCGGATCATCGTTTGAAAGACAATCGGCGAAGTATTTATATGGATTCAGCGTTGTTTCAGGAATAAGGAATTCGGGCACGACGGTTTCGTCGTCGTAACCGTACATACCCGCGGTGGTGAACTCAACGGCGTTCCACCAGCGCGTGTAACCATCGGCGTTTAAAACACGTGTGCCATCGACCGCGGGATATATGACCCCGGGATCCGCCTGGGATATAACCGTGTTACCCGGGCCCATGAAAATACCGCGTGCATCGAAGCCGCGGAAATCTGAATTCGGGTAAGGATGGGTGAGGGTTACATCAACATCCACCGCTTTCTCAATCATATCGAAGCCCTTGAATTGATATGAAAGGCCGAGCGGATGGCTCTGAAGGACACTGGTTAAATTCGCATGGAACTCGGCCTGCCGCATCTGGGTGAGTTCTATCTCACTTGATGCAAGGTCGATTGAACCCTGCCAGTAACCCCACAGGAAATTGCCGTTATCGGGCATCATCCCGGCACGCAAATTCCCCGCATCCCCAAAATCTGTATCTCCTCCGGGAATCGTGGGCATGAGGGGCGTTCCACCGCCACCTGAACAACCCATGAGCACCACCATAACGGCGGTTAGCAAAGCTAACAAGCTTAGTCGCATGATCCCAAAACCTCCTGGTTTTTCTAAAATACATTTACATTCGAGGGAGATACCCTTTTAGCCCCGCGCAAATTCCTGATAGGGTGCACAGCCTCCTCGAATATAGGACGGATACTATACAATATTATAACGCCGATAGCAAGCGTAATACTTCATTATAGAGTAATAGAATCGGCGTATAAATAAAATGCATATTATAGGGAAGATTAATCATTATTAGCTATACAGTGTGGCACGGTCTGCGAGTCTTCGAGCTGACCGTGGGAATGTAAACAGAATAGTATACCGGGATTGTCACTTAAAGATTGCATGGTAAGGTAGCTGCTATCCTGAAACAAAGACCACGGTCAGCCCTCGAAGACTCGGGCAGACCGTGCCATCAAGAACGAAATATTTATCCACCGTTTGGGTTCAGTGTGCGGATGTACGGGTACCGTATATTTCTGTGTGCGGATGCATGGGTATCGCACCTTTCAAGGTGCGGACAATTAATATAACTCAATTATATCCAATCCGTTCCCGACAGCAGCGTAACCAATCCCGCAATGATTATCGATACCGAATGCGATTCCCGTCAAATCAATGGTCGTTTCGACAACCGGGGCAGTCGGGTCGCTGATATCAACCACCGCCATTTGTCCCGACCATGGGCTGGTCTTGAAATTAACGCAGTATGCATAATTCCCGTCGATGGATATATCCTGCAGGCCGCTCATAACGGTGATGCTGGTCTCCTCGTAAGCCGCAAGCGGGTTCTCGATGTTGAATACATGCATATTCGATTTAACGAGGACATAGCACCAGTCACCGTCAACAACTAAGCTGCTTGCGTTGTACGGTATATCGAGGGAAAGCTCGATACTCGGATTTGTCGGGTCGCTTATATCAACGATATGCAGATAATCATCCATCTCGGGATTGATCTCATAACCCCATGTGATAAATGCATAGCTCTTGTCGGGGGAAACATCAACCGCCGCGCAATACTCGTGGTTCGGTGTCGGCCCAACCTTGCCCTGGAAAACCGGATTATCAGGCGTACTGATGTCATATATCATCAATGCCGACCACTGCGCCGCGAAGTAGAGATAGTCGCCGTAAATAACCGCCTCGTTCACGAACCCGTTTGCCAGCACCGCATCATCCGTATCAACAATATGCGCGCTCTCAGGCGGGTCGACATCGACCGTGATAATCCCAAGAAGATAAACGCCCGCGATGTAACAATAACCATCCTTGTATGCAACCGCCTGGGGCATATGCGATGTCTCCACGTATCCCACCTGGGACGCGGTTTCGATGGGGTCGACGTCGAATATATACAGGCCGTTGGGATCGCCGGTACTGCCACCGTTGCTGTATGTCATATATACATAACCATCCGCGTAATCGACATTGTATGATGTGGCCGGGTCGGTGGGATTTATTGTATTAACGACCTCGGGCGCATCGGGAAGACATTCGATGACCGTTACCGCAAACGGTCCGACATCGACATACGTTAACCCGTTATCAACCCGGCACCATGCGTCATAAAATCCCGGGATCGGGAATATATATTCACCCATCAGATTAGTATCATCGCCGTCAAGGTCATCGGCATAGTCGAAATCACCGTCGAAATCCCAGTCTATAGTCACATCGGCTCCGCCGGGATCATACGCTTCTGAGATTTCAAATGTAATGATATGCCCCGGACATGGGTCCCCCGGACATTCCCAGTAGAATGACAGGTCGCCGACGACTGGTTGTGTTCCGGATGCAACGGTTGTCTGATATGGGAAGTACGCGGAAATCGATTTGCCGGGCAACAATCCCTGGTAACCTTCGGCTTCGCTTTCAACTGTAATGAGCAGGTCGATCATCCCCGCCGTGATCGGGTAAGCATCGGTGATATCAATTTCGTATGTACTATATCCCTCCCCGCCGCCAATTGGTATATCCGAAAATGCAGAATCGAAATTACCCGGCGATTCAACCCGCACTGTATTCAAACCGGCGTTGACCCAGTCATAGACATCAATTGACAGGCTGAGAGCGCCGCCGCTGCCCTCGTTGTTGTGGAAAAGCGCGTTGTTGATTTCAGTGACACTCACATTCCACGCCTCTGTCCGATTCGCCCCCGATGGAAAATCATCGGGAACTGTCCATGGGGATGAACCGATGGGCATCTTCCAGCTTGCATCGACGGCATAGTTGAATACAAGCCCGGATTCCATCTTGATGGTGTAATGCCTGACATTCTTCTGCCCGGCAGAGAAATATCCACGGTTTTCAGAAGTCACTTCACTCATCGGATCGTACAGGTCATCGAGGTCATCGCAGAAATATTTGTATCCATTCAATGTGCAGTTGTAATCAGCGGACAAATCGGGCGTACCGAGCATTCCATCCTTGTATGAGAATATCGTGCCGTCATTCACCGGGAACTCGGCGGGATTCCACCAGCGGGTCAGGCCATCGGGGTTCATCAGACGTGTATCGCCCTCACCGGCCATAACCAGGTCCGGGTCATCGAATCCGGTTTGGTTTCCACTTGAGATAAAAACTCCGCACACATCGAATCCGGTGAATTTGGTCAGTCCAAGAAACGGATGGCGCAGTCCGATATCCACATCAATGATATCCCCGTTGAATGCGAGGGATTCGATGGTGAGGTAGAGATTCGCGGGAGGTTCGAGGAACGGTATCGCGTTGAGGTGCATATCGACGAGCCGTAACGGCACGACATCGAGCGTTTCATTCACCGGATCGGCGGTAAATTGCCACAACCCCCAGCAGGAATGACTGCTTGCGGTTTGCGCGTTGATGCCCGTGGCGTCGACCGGCGCAACAACAGTGGATGGATTGCCACCGCCTGCGCATCCGCAGAATATGAAAAGCCCGATGATGAGGGTAAGCGCGATACGTGAAAGACCACCATTCATAATGCACCTCGCAAATGGTATGAATCAACATCCATAATGTATAGATGCCTCGCGTTGGTGGATTGTTACGAATTGCGTAGGGGCGAGCCGGAGGCTCGCCCTCCGTGCGCCTGTGAGCGTGCGAGGTCGG
>CBDVBS010000088.1:0-10742 GCA_965372275.1 uncultured bacterium
GCCACCCGGCTTCACAAAAGCGATACAATCCTTAAACAAGCGCCATTGGGGACTGTCCCGGTTTATTTTAAAGGTTCACATATTTCACTATATGAGGCGCACCCGGTTCGGAAAGATTGAGCGGGATTGCGTCTTTGAGGCGATTGCCGTCCTTATCGAAGTAGATATGCACGAGGGGCTCACGTGGTTTATGCGGTATTGACTGCACCACCAGCGCGGTTTCGCCGGAGTTTAATTTCACCCAACTGCCGGGGGGGAAGTGCCCGAAGACATTCAGGAAAGCACTGACAATCTTGCAGTCAGCCAATCTTCCAGACTGCTGGATGATCGATTTTACAGCCTCGCATTGCCCTGCTTTCAGTTCTTTTGAGGAATCCCATGTTAATTTTTCATAGAAATTCGCAACCGCCAGGGCCTGGTCCAAATCACCGAGGTCCTCTCCGTTGACCCCATGCGGATAACCTTTCCCGTCGATACGTTCATGATGATTGCGTACCGCGTTAAGCACGCCATCGGTAATTCCACCCATATTTTGCAAATACCTGTATGCCACCTCGGCATGCATCCTGTTGATATCTATCCCTTTCTCTTTTTCCAACTTGGCGAATTTTTCCTTGATAGCCTTGCCTTTGACCAGTTCCTTTTTCTCATCGCTTCTTGCAACTTTATCCAGGATGACCTTGCCGATATCGTGAAGTATCGCCGCCGCGATATATTCCCTGACATTGTCGGCGGCAACGTTCAACGCAGAGCATATTTGCGCGAAGGTTACTACAACATTGATGCAGTGATGACCGAGTGACAGGTCGGCGAGGTAGATATCCGTCACGCTTGGCTGAGCGATTTCCTCCTTGCCTATTCCCTTTATGATTTTCTCACAGTTGTCTTGCAGCTCGTAAACATCAAACCTCTCATTCTCAGCCACGATGTTCACTATGGTCTCAAACGAACTGAGAGCCGTTTCCCTCGATTCCAGGGTGATATTAGCTGGCGATTTGACGTCATCGAGCGACTCGTAAAACTCCCGGTCGGGTTTTCCCTGCAATGCTTTGATTTCCTGCTTGTATGCCTCGACCGGGTCAGCTTTGCGTCCCTCTGATTTCAGGATGACCTCGGTAATACCGCGACGTATCATGCCGTTAACAATTGCATCGGTAATAACGATACTGCTGTTGAGAAGGAGATTATTGCTTGTACCCCATATGGAATAATCCAGTTTCGAGCCTATGGGAAGATCCTTGACATCGATCGTCTTATCGGAACCGAAGTGTATTGCCGGAACCTGTATATCCGCATGATCGGTTTCGCCGCCGATTGGCGTTTCATCAGCCGCATCTTCGATTTCCGTGTCTATGTCAACTGCGTTATCGGTTTTCATCTTAGCGTGGAATACCTCCACTTAAATGCATACCGAGAAGACACATACTTCATTTACATCACGCTGTTTTGACCGTGCTGAAAAGGCCGGTCAATTTACCCCTTTGGATTCTTGCTTCAGCCTGAAGCGCAGACTGAAACGACCTAACAGTAATATCTACAAAATGTATGGGGGTTTAATTAATCGGATTTTATGATCCTGTATTCAGACGGCTTTCGCATGCATGGATGTCACTCACCGCGTATAACATCAATCAACGCGAAACTATGCGCGGGCAATTCGGTTACAGCACCAACAGGATACTCATTCACCGCGGGTGTTGCCGCAGCCTCCAACTCCTCGACCTGCTTCTTTGTCAACCAATCAGGAGCACCCATTGCTTTCCACTCATGAAATGCCGATGCATTTTCCATATCAACCGTACTGATTTTCAATCGATGATTCCCTTCACCTAAACCATCAAGCTGGAATTCAAATTTTCGTGTCTCTCCCCCCGCAAATAACTCATCCACCGTATCCTTATCCCACGCCAACCGTGCATCCGGAGTCGAATAGTGCGAGTAATTCCAGATGAGGATCCTAATATTACCCTTCTTATCCTTCGTAGCGAACCAGCCTTCGCCCTGACCCAATCTGAATTCGCCAAGCCGGTTAAGGAATGAATAAGCATAATATGAAGGTTTATGTATCCCCTGGAAATTGATCATCCCGAAACCGCCGTGAAATGGTGTATCCCCCGCGCGTGTCTCCTCGAAAACATCGGTGAATGTCCAGTACGACAGCGAATTGCATAGCCCGATGCATTCAATATTATTCTTGATGATGAAAGCCCCGGCAAACGGATGGTCGTGTACGAAATCACGTGGACGCGGTGATGAATTCCACTCGGTCAGGTGAATCTCCGCCTTGGGATACTTCGATGCCGCAACCGCTTTCTTAAGCCATGTCAGATCGGCGAACCCGCATCCCGATTCGCGGAATTCATCGAGTATCTCACCGGTCTTTTCATCTTTCGGATGCGTGACCGGGTAGGGGTGAGTTGAAATGAAATCGCATGGAAGGCTGTTCGCATCGCAGTACTTGAGAAAATCCTTCACCCAGGGAGCTTCTCCATTCTCAAAACTCGATGTGGCCGGTCCGCCGACGCGCAGCTTTTCGTCCACCGCTTTCAGGGCTTTCGATGCCGATTCATACATCCTGAAATAATCAGCCTGCGTCCCCGAGAAGAACAGTTCGTCGAGGTTCGCTTCGTTCCATATCTCGAAATACCACTTCCGTACTTCATCCAATCCATATCGCTCTATCCAATGCACCGCGCAATTCCCGATCAATTCACCCCAGCGATTGATGTCCTTCGGCGGAGTGACATTGCCCTTCCACCAGAAGACCGTCATATCCCCCGACGCCAATGTTTCCGGCATGAATCCGAACTCAACGAAAGGACGTATCCCCGCATTGAGCATGAAGTCAAATAGTTCATCGACATACTGCCAGTTGTAGATGGGATTCCCGGCATCATCCTCGTGGTAGATCATCATGTCGTCGCTGAGTAGCCCATGAAACCGCAGGTATTTAAACCCGCAATTCTTCACCACATCCCGCAGATGCTCGCGCCATCCCGCGCGCATGCCCTCGCCGGCACGTCCGGCTCCGACACAGTTGCACCAGTATTTCTCATAACGTCCGCCTTTTTGTGAGCAATCAATCCGTATCGTTTCCACTCATCACCCTCCCGGCACAACCGCTTTGATTACATTGTTCCATTCGGTGTTCCCGCTCGAATCCATGGCTCGCACCATGAACACATACTGCTTGCCGTTTTTCAATCCATAAATGGTTTTCGGGGATTTCCCGATGTCGGTGATTATGACCGCATCATCAAAATCATATGGCGGCTTCGCATCCATCCAGGCATTGTATGTCACACCCGGTGAGACCATATCCTGGGCGGTGCCGTATTCAAGCCACGCCGACCGGTCACCCGGGAACGCTTCCTGGATTCCGATATCAGCACCGATCCATACCGGCCCGTACTTGTCATCACTGACATATAAATCCATATAATGGCTGATGACATTTGAAACTTCCTGGTCGTACGCGGTGAAACGCAGGCTGTACTTCCCCTCAGGCTTTGAGTATTGATTGAGTAATTCATAAAACCACTGTCCCGCCGCGTAATCCATCCAGATTTCCCCCGGAAACCCGAGGTCGCTCAGATCGACACGTACCCCGAGCGGGTCCATCTGCCAGTCGAAAAGTTTCGCGGCGAGGAATATCCAATCCGTCGATTCGGTCCCCAACGTTCCGGATTTGGTGACGTACTCGAATTCGTAAGGCTCACCGCAATGTACCGGCCAGCAGGCGTCCACGATATACCGCACGCCGCTGAAATCCGGGTCGTCGGGGAACCTCAGGCGATAAGTCAGCGTATCCGAAGCGCCCGGCCCGAATTTCCGATCGCTCTTGTGCGCCATGAACGGATGAAACGCGTTATGCCATTGCGGGTAATGCCAGTCCCATGTCGGCGTCCACGCGACGGGATCCATCAGCACGATTCCCTGGTTCTCATCGAGGAATATCCCGCGCACGTCCTTCGCCGTTGCGATTGTCGGATTCTTGAGTGTCACCCACACCCATATATCATTCGGGTCTTCAGTAATGCTGAGGATTTCGATCCCCAAGCAATCATTGCACTCCGGCGGTTCAAGATAGGCGGTGACATCCCAGTGGGCGGTGGTATTCCGAAGCGGGATTGCATCGATCCGTTGCGCGTCCTTATCATATACCCATGAATACACACCCCACAGGCATCTGCTGCTAATGAGATCGTTACATTCAATTGTATTCGGAACCGCCGGAGTTGCCGTCGGCCCGGCTGCCGAGCAGCCGGATAATAAAATGAGCAGCATCGCGGAGAACATCACGAGCGAGGATGCAGGTAATATTCTCCAGTTTCTCAATTCATTCACCTCGGGTCAGTCATCTTCCCCTTTGTCTCGAATATTGTACTGCCAGACCCAGAACATAAATGCCGGAATCGCTTTCTGGCCGAAATACAAAAATGCCGCCGGGAAATTTACTACTTGATCCGGTGGCACCGACCACAGTTCCGAATAATTCCCGATCCAGTCGAACCGTGTTGGTAGTGCCAGTAGAAGCCACATGATGAGCACGAACGGGCTTCGAGTGCGACGGTACTCCCATATCACGATCGGCAGGATCATCAGCCAGTGATGCATCCATACGTCAACATATATGAGGAAATATACCGTCCCGAAGATCAGGAAATTCCCGACAACGTCTCTCCGATTTCGCAGCATTACTCCAATCGTCATCAGGAGGATAATCAATGCGATCAGCGGCGATAAATATTTCACCACGGGATCAGGTATCGAACCGCCTGTTGAATTATCCACCCACCGAAGCGTGAAATCGACGAACATCCTCAACCCGGTGTTCCCATATGTAAATGTATGCTCCGTATCGGGATGAAGGTTGATCGCTAAGAATCCGGTCAGATCGCCCGGATGCATCAGGAAGTACGGTACGCTCGCGATGATTATCCCTATCATTAGCCATATGAGCCATTTGCGGTAACTGCTGAACCAGAGCGGGATGACCCATAATAATGTGCTCAGCTTCCAGAGCACCGACGCGATGAATGACCACATCGCCCATTTTTTCGTACCACATTCGAGATGATAGATGCACAACAAAATGAGAAACGCCTGCAGCCATGAAAACTGCCCCTGGAATATTTCGACATAATACGGCGCGAACCAAAGCAGCATCCCCCCGAGAGTGAAGGACAATGTTCTGTTGCGTGTCGATTTATATAGCAGATATAAGGCAAAGAGGATTAGCAGCTCGTGAATCACAATCCATGCATTGTACGCACAGTTAAACGGCAGGAGCGAAAACGGTGTGCCAACCAATGCGGCCGCGGGAAGGTAGCGGTAATGCGGCAGTAGATCGGGAGCTTTCTCTTCCAGCTTACTATCGGGAAGATTGAAGTAATTGACATCCTCAATATCAATTTCCCTTGGCTTGTTACCGACCAGCTCATCGAATGGCGTATATATGCTTTCGCCCTTGACTAAATTCTTACCTTGAACATAAAGCGCGTTGAAATCGATTCCGGGCGTGTGCAAATCGCCATACTGCTCAGGAGTATTCACGACGTCGAAATACATCCTCTGTAGATTAATGCTGTCCAGACGCACCAGCAGGCTCATGTGGAAAACGATACCCATCAGGAAAAACGTAAGTGCGATCCAATATTTCCAGTTAGCCTTGGTGATGACATCTACTCCATTGCTGCTCTTGTTTCCCATTACAGGTCGTTGATAATACCTGCCCTCAATTTTAGCGGTTTGTGAGTGAAAAGTAACGTATCAACATCCTATTGCTGAGTCCCAACCGTTCTTAACCGCGATCCGGGTGCCGCCTACAAACGAGTCTTCGAAGTTTGTAGGTGAATATGGTAACGTCATACCCATGCAATCCGGTCTCCACAATACGTCTAAATATCTACGCTTCAACATTCCCGGTCACGCTCATGAAATGAAGTTCTTCTGTATGAAACAAATAAAATGCGAAAGCAGGTGGATTAAATCCACGCGAATCCAATCACAAGGGGATTTGTTGTTGGGGATGAGTGGTATTGTAAGATTTGCCTTGATTCGTTTTCTTCATATTGATCACCTACAAACTTCGAAGACTCGTTTGTAGGCGGCACCCGGGATAGTGCAAGAATGGATGATGCAGTAGATGTAATGAATTTACTTATAATTCCTGAGTGGATATTCCGGCCAGTCAGTGCGGCTCTCGGAATCATTCCATTCCGGACGCCATGTGATGATATGCCGCCATAACGCGATGAAGAATATCAGCGTCGGTATCGGCTTGAGTGCGTGATGCAGCAATATCGACCAGAGCGATGCGTCATTCTCATTGCCCGGAATATATATGAGAGGGATATTCCCGGAGAATGCGAATGTCGTCGGCACCGCCACGAAGAGGTAGCATATGAGTATCAACGGCCAATGCTTGCGCGAATATTGCACCACGAGTATCGGCAGCAACATAATGTAATGGTGTTCCCAGATATCCGTGTAGAGCAGGAAGTATGCCGCTATCCACAGGCAGATTAGATCGATGAACTTGCCCTTCCGCGCTTTGAACAATGCATGGAAGCAGGCGATCAAGACGCCGATGGGAAGCAGCATCGAGAGAATTTTCCCGCCTGTTGAAAGAACATATGTCCCGCCGCCTTCAGCCGGATGCCCTAAGCCGAATACATGCAGGATAATTGAATCCCACAACATTCTCAGCCCCAAATTCCCCTCCTGGTAAATTGCCGGGGCGCGGAAATTTATCCCGAAGAAGTAGAAGACGTTCTTACCAAATATAATTCCATAGATGATCAGTGACAGCAACGTCAACCCAACCGCCCAGAGAACCGGTTTCCATTTTCCGTATTTGATAAGGACCGGCAATGCCAAAAATGTATTCAGTTTCCACAGCACCGATGCGATCCAGTAACTGTAGCCGGTTCCCGGCCTGTTCGAATACAACTGCGTCAACATCAGCAGGATGAACGTCGCCTGGATAAGCGAATACTGCCCCATGAACAGCTCGACATAGAACGGCGTGAAGAATAGGTACATACTCAGAGCGATGTAGAAATCCTCATCGGAGATCAAGTATGAACGCAGGTGAACGAGGCTTATCAGCATGAATACTTCGAGGAGGATGAACCATACGATGTATGCATGCTCAAATGACAACCGGCTCAACCCTATGCCGATAGCGGCGCCTATCGGCAGATACCGGTATGGTGTATAGCCCTCCTCGTACGGCGGTATCTTGTAGATCGGGTCGCCCTTCGCAAGGTCTTCCCCGGCCTGGTAGAGAGCTTTCAGGTCGAGCCCGTGATTCGCGGTATAGTGCGTGCCGTGGAAAAAATCATCGAACCATCCGAAAGCCGCACCGGCCACAAGCACGATGTGAAATATTACCGCTATGTATGCAATGAAACGCATATCCTGATGTTCGATGATACATTATCTGAGTGCCGCTATAAAGGTGGAATTATATCTAAGTTACAACAAGAAAGATTTTAATAGTGTTCTTACTATTGTAGCCCGGCATTCTGATGCCGGGAAATCTTTTTTGTGGAGCGCATCTTTCGGGTAGCGAGTTATCGGGTAGCGCGTATCTATAGTGAGCGCCAGCGAACGATGATGCGCGCACCCGGCAAGAGCACCGCTATCCTCGAAGACTCGTAGTAGCGGTGGCACACGGATGACGAAGTGAATGCAGCAGTCCGAACCACGACCGTCAGGGAGTGGACACTCTGAGCACGGGTAAGCTCGAGGACTCGCTTATCCGTGGCACCAGGACAAGAGCACCGCTATCCTCGAAGACTCGTAGTAGCGGTGGCACCCGGATGGAGTAGCGGTGGCACACGGCATGAGAAGACCCCACTTAAAAAAACACCCCTCTCAGGGTGTTTACAATTTTTCAAATGTCACGGATATCAATTAGCTATTATCTCCCAACGTCCGATCCGGATTCCGTATCGCCAATCCATCCCACCGTTCCAGTTACACCCCCCCATCATGGCGTAGAATCCCGATGAGAAAACATAACCTATCCTCACGTTCTGACCCTTATATGCATTCAAGTTGAACGTACTCGTGTACCAGCTATTCAGAGGGCCTCGGAATCCCATATGGCCGTTCAGGTGATTATTAATGAAACTTGACCCGATGATTCCATACGATGGACCCGATGTTGGGTAGAGCAGGGTGCTCTGAGATAATACATTACTCGGCGTGCTCCATACGCTGTCATTGAGGTTCGTCGTGATGCGAACTTGCGCGCCGTCCATATATTCCCCGCCCAGGAGATCATCGTAAAGCAGGTCGATATAATGCCTGAGCGAGAGAGTGACATTCCCGGTTGGATCAGGTACTTCGAGTGAATCCGTGACGAGGCTGTTGAATTGATGGGCGGTATGGATTTTGTCAGGATCTGACAGGGCTCCATTGGTTCCGCTCTCCTCGAAATAATAGTTGTCGCCGGTATCGGCATACTGAACGCCGCCGGGTGGGTCGTAGCGTAAATCCCAGTCCTCATAGAACAAAGAACAGAATGAGATATTGTATCTAAACGGTGTAAACGGGGGCGGATCCGGATCTTCCGGGTCCCAGTGGAACGGTTCCTCAAATACCTGGACGAGGATCTTGGTGTCGAGCGTATCCGTGGCTCCAAGATTATCAGTGACCCGAACATCGACATAGTAGTTACCGGCAGTGTTGAATTGGAGGATGACCACAATCCCGGCTCCGTCGTTGTAGTCGGAGTCGTCGCCCATTTCCCAATCCCGATCGGTGATAGTTCCATCGGGATCATAGGAACCTGCGCAGGTGAATATAACCGTCTCTCCCTCGTAGATGGTTGTGGATGTGGTTGCCCATGCAACAGCCACCGGTGGTTCGTTGGGAGGCGTGACAATAATTTCTATCAGCGAATCGAGCGTATCGGTTGCAGAGTCATTATCGGTAACCCGCAAGTCAACATAAAATGTGCCGATTTCGTCGAACTGGATAATGGGATTCACCCCGGCCGCGTCGTCATACAGGTCATCATCATCGGATTCCCATTCGTAACTTACGATGGTACCGTCCATGTCATATGAAGCGGAACCGTCAAATTCCACCGTCTCCCCCTGTTGAATCGTTGTTGCCGTTACAGCTTCGGCTATCGCCACGGGTGGTTCATTCGGTTTGGTGGGCGATACGTCGAAGTTGTGTATTATGTAGGAAGCGACTGGTTCACCGGGAAGGATATCCTGGTAGCCGGCTTCATCTGATTCGACACTGATCAGGAGTGGTAGCTGGTTCTGAGGAACGTCGATCGGGGAAATAATAAAAGCGTTGATGGATAAATGATCTTCAATATCGAGTATGTCACCTGTTGTCTGTGGAATATAACCGGGCCACTCAACGTGAACGTTACACGCCGCGGCATTATCACGAAAAGTATGCACCAGCACATGGAATTCAATTACTCCGCCTGATTCGCTGCCGGTGCTCCACAGGTTATTGAATAATTCCGTAACTTCCACGTAGTAAGGTTCCGGCGCGTTGGCTTCCATAATGAAACAGTCAGGCACGTCATCATCAGTCCACGGCGGCTGGGTAATGGGAAATTCCCAGCTTGCATCTATGGCGTAATTGAAAACGAGTCCATCACCGAGGTCTAATTTGTAGTGACGAACATTCTTCTTGCCCGCGGTGAAATATCCCCGATGCTCCGCGGTAAGCTCTTCCAGGCCGTCGTTACGGCCCAAATCATCGGAGAAGTACTTGAAGCCATTTAAGGTTGCGGAAAAATTAGCCTGGGAGTCCGGTGTCCCCAGCATTCCGTCCTTGTAGCCGAATAGTTGATTGACGGAATTATATGGGAACTCCGTCGGGTTCCACCAACGCGTGAGCCCGTCCGTGTTGAGAAGTCTTGTTGCCCCTTCCCACGCTATCCGCAGCGCGGGATCTTCGAAACCCGATTTATTCCCGTCGCTGATAAGGATTCCGCGAACATCGAAGCCGGTGAATTCATTCAGTCCCAGGAACGGATGCCTGAGACCTACATCGACGTCGAGCTGTGAGCCGTTGAATACCAGGTCGTTCTCCAATGTCAGCAGCACGAACACGGGGGGTTCGAGGAAGGACAGGGCGTTAAGATGCATCATCGCATCACGCAACGGCGTGAATTCAACCGTCCGCGCATCGGGGTCAACATTAAATTGATATAGCCCCCAAAGTTGATGAGAACTGCCATTCCCTTCTACTTCCTTCTGCAACTCCGGCAGTGATGTGTTTTCCGTTTCTGTCCCAGGTGTTACAGGACTTACGGAATCGCCGGAGCAGCTAACCGCTAAGAACATAAAGATGATAATTACTGAAAATAGCGGTAAATGGAATTTTAACACTGCATGACCTCCTGTTGAGGTTATTACGAGTTCGGAGGACAACGGGGTATTAAATGCTTTGCGTTACCCGTCGGTTAATCTCTATTTATTCTACTATATAATTTACTATCGCAACAGCATGGTGCAGATATTAATACAGGTCATTTCCAGATCAATCAACTTTCTTGTGTTGAACATCAGATATTCATCTCGGCTTTCGCCATTATATGACTTTATCTGACACTGCAAGTCTTACGTAGGGGTTACCCGGAGGGTCACCCTCCGATGCCAGGCTTTAGCTGGAGGGGGGCGCCCCCCCGCCGCCCCCCCACGGGGTTATTTTATCTGTCAAGTATGTAATCAAAGCCCGGTTTTAAAAACCCGGGG
>CBDVBS010000089.1:0-10713 GCA_965372275.1 uncultured bacterium
ACTACTGAGGCCTGTCCCATTTTTTCGGCACATCCTTACTTATTCAACGGCCCCTTCCAGCGGGCATCTTTCTTAGAACGAGCGCGCATCATCGGTCGCAGAGCGACCTATAGATACGCGCTACCCATTCGTGGTTTTTCAACAATCCTTTTAAGAACAGCATCTGAATTCCGGGTGGCACTGACAAGCGTCGAATGGACTCACAATCCCAACAGATGTTTCGAAGCTTGTCAGTGTTCCAAAACACCGCTATGCCCGAAGACGGTCAGTAGCGGTGGCACCCCAGCAGTGGTACCAAGATTGTGGAATGATCCAAGCTACGACCGGGTGCCACGGGCAAGCGAATCTTCGAGCTTGCCCGTGTCCTACCTGATAGCAAAAGTATGTCAATAACGAAGACACGCCCAAGGCCGAAGACGTCCGTGGGCGTGACACCCGGATAGATACGCGCTACCCGAAAGATACGCGCTACACAATCAGGTGGATCGTTGTGGTTGGAAGAGGATATCCCACACCACTGCCATCGCGGCGAGGACAAGAAGCATGATGCCGAGAATGGTCAGGTTCTTCGCGATTCCCCATGTGTTTATCAACCAGAGGGATGTCAGGAATACACCGAGGATGCTTCCCAAAGATGAAATTGCGATGAGCGCGCCGGAAGTACGTCCCGCGTGTTCGATATCGCTTGATGAAAGTTTGATTGCGAACGGGAGCACGCAAGCTAACATCATCGATGGCATGAAGAACATGATAAACGCGGAAAGGAATACATCAGTCCACATCCACGGGTTCACTTTTTCATCAGGAGCGAAGGCAGCGCCCAGTGGCTTGCTGAGAACTTCGGCGTCGAATATCCATTCGTTCAATGGGGTCTTGTAGAGCGGGATGAGGATGGTTGTAACCCCGGCGATCAGCAGGAACAGACCGAGCAGGCGCAGGCGCGGATAACGGTCGGCGCTCCATCCGCCGAGGTAATATCCTATCGACATCGCAATCACCACCACGCCGATGACGACGGGACTTATATAATGCGCGCTGCCGAAATTGGTCGCCATTACACGGAAGCCGAGTACCTCGATGCTCATGATGACGAATCCGGACAGGGGGGTGATTATGTAGATGGCAAGTTTGTTCATTACGATGCAGCGGCCTTCGGGAACATATCGGTAATTATATATGGAATACCCACGAAATGGGATTCGTGGGTTGCATTTATTCCACAAATAGGATTACGGATTATTCCAAACCTTCCTTTTTTCTCAATTCAACTTGCCTCGCCATGAGTATAGCTCTGAAGAAGGTATATTCCCAATCCTTCATTTCCCACATCTCGCGGATAACGCTGCCGGCCTTGTCGATTTCATTGATATCGATATCGACCGGGCGTCCCCACATCATTACGCGGATCACTCCCCAGTTGTCGACGAGCATCAATATGGGCTTGCGCAGGTCCACCAGGTTTTCGTCGAGTTTGTTGGAGAGTTCGCGCAATATTTCATTATGCACGTCGATAACCCCGGTTACCGCGAATGTCTGGGTATAGTCCTCCACCCTCTCGCGGTAATCCGCGAACACCATCTTGAGAGCCTGGTCGTAGTATTCGATGGGATGCACGTAGGGGTCGTCGATGATATTACCGATACAGATAACATGCGGCGGCTCGCCAATGCCCTTGCGTTCGAGGAACCACACCCACATGTCGGCCCAGTGAGTGAGGTCGTTATAGCCCTGTTCGCGGGTGACATCGCAGAAGACAATTACCGCCGGGCGTCCACCCCGGTAGAAATCACCGAAAAGATTGTATGCATTGAATGAATCGCCGAAGACATCGGTCAACTCGATATCCGGGAACCTGATGTATTCTTTTTCTTCATCATATGCCGAATACGCCAGTAGTTCGGGCCGGATATATTCATCTTCATCGCCGGCGATCACTTCCGGCTCGACGGTGCTCACCTGGACGGGGTCCGCCGGCGGAGGTGTCGGTTCGGGAGGTTCCGGTATTGGATCGGGTGTTGGAGGAACATAAATAACACGCTGGGCGTCGAGGGCGGGGAGGAAATCGATGCGGAAGAACTTGCTCGTCATATCATCTTCGAGCCGTGGACGCTCCTCAGTTACGGCATTCGGGTCGCGAGGGGCCGCGGCGAATGTCTGCACTTCAAATCCGTCCGGCGTGTAGGCGCTGAAAAATCCGACGAACCAGAGAACGAGATAGAGCAACCCATGGAGCAGTCCGCTCGTGATGTAGCTCCATGAAAGAATTCGCACCTGCCGGGCGTAGAACGGTACCGGGAAATTGATCCTCGGAAGATGACTGTTAACATAGGATTTCTCTGAATATACGCTCAATGTACCTGTTATTCACCGCCGGAATTACTTTCGGGGGCAGGTGCAACCGGTTCAACTTCCGACATACCGGGACCGATCAATTCTTCAACCATGCCCAGCTTTTCAACGCCTGCTTTTTTCACAAGGCTCATGATCTCAGCCAACCGCTTCCAGGTTACATCTTCATCAGCGGCAATAAACAAAGTGAGACCCTCAATAGAGTCTGATTCGAGCAGTTCGAGCACCCGTGCGCGAATGGTGTGGTCGAGCTGCGGTTCGGTAACCGGGTTCTCATCGAGGATAAGCGTTCCATCGGCCTTGATTTCGAGGAGATGTTCCGATTCACCGAGGTTTATCGCCGTTTCGGTTTTCGGGATATTCATCTCTTCACCCTCTTTTTCCTCAACCACCAGGAAGGGCGATGCAATCATGAAGATGATCAGCAGCACGAGCATTACGTCCGTGAGGGGCGTGATGTTGATATCGCTCATCATCGGTGTCGCGATCCTACGCATCAAGCATGCCTCCCTCTTTGAGCCTGTCGAGGAATTCCCTTGATTCGTTCTCGACCTTGACCAGGCGGGCGCGAATGGCGCGGGACAGGAGGTTGTAGAGGAGGACGGCGGGTATTGCCACGGCGAGTCCGCTGGCTGTGGCCACCAATGCTTCACTGATGCCGCGGCTTACCGTCTGCAGTCCGCCCGTCTCCATCTGCCCGCTCATGCCGTGGAATGCTTTGATGATCCCGAGGACGGTCCCGAAAAGGCCGACGAACGGCGCGACGTTTCCGATGGAAGCGACCCACGCGATGCCCTTGAGCATTTCCTCTTCCAAACGTATGATCTCCCTCTCCAGGGCTCTCGTGATGCTTTCATGGGAATAGTTCAATCCCGCGGCGTAGCCGATCAGGAATATCGGCCTATGGGTCAGATCCGCGGGATTGGAGTCCTTGAGCTTGGTCAGTTCGGTCTTGTCGCCATCCGTTATAAGTTGAAGGACTTTCTCCTCCGCGGGTTCGAAATTGCATTTAAGGCGGGCCAACTTGATGAGCTTCTCCACGGTGATGGCAATCAAAATGAAGGAGAAGATGGAGAGGATATACATAACCACTCCGCCCTGTTGAAACCAGTTGAGCTGCTCGGTCTGTTCCACCTGTATGACCTCGTCGTCGTTTAATGATGCAGCCTTGTCGGGGCTGTTGAAAAACGCTGAATACCAGGGACGGGCCTTTAGAAATGGAGAACGTCACTTTCGGACAGCGCATTATGCCTGTTGCCCAACGCCTGCACTACTGAGGCCTGTCCCGTATTACACCATTACTTAGCTTTTTCAACAACCCCTTGTTGCCTGCATTGATGATACGCCTCGGCATCCATCGTTGAATGCCTCGAGGCCAATTTTAAGGTATTTCCAAATTTTAGTCACCCCGACCCGGCGTCAGGGTTATCTTAATCTCATTAATACAATTAGTATCAGGCATAGATTCAACTTTGGTCTTACTTCTTTCCATGAGTCATGTTGCAGGATATTAATTTGAAAATGTACGACACAATTTGCGTGTAGTGAGTTATAATCCTTGCTACCATTATGAGGGAAGCGCAGGGATAAGCGTTCAACCACGATGTCAAGAAGAAGTAAAATAATGGTCAGGGTTGACGGCTCCACGAAGTTAGGCATGGGTCACATTGCAAGGTGCGTGCGCCTCATCAAGTACCTCACGCGAATCGTGCAACCGTCTCCCGAAGTATCCTTCGCCGTCGCGTTGGATACAAAGGCCATCCGTTTCATCCGGGACTTAGGTTATCGCGTGGACACGGTGCCGGGAATACGGGGGCAGGAGAAATTCGATGTAGAGGTCTTCCCGGATATCATCGAGGAAACACAGCCCGATCTTATTATCCTTGACTGCAACTGGTCGAAAAAGCCTGGCCAGCTTCAAAAATTACCGCCCGGACTTCCGGTGATAAGCCTTCATGAACACAATTTCCCGGTTCTTACGGATGTGACGGTTGCGATAAATCCGTCGATGGTTGACCAGCGTCCGGCACCGGGCGGTATAATCGGCGAAACACATTTCCAGGGACCGGATTATGTCATTCTCTATGAGGGCCTTGCGGGGTTCCCGCCCAACCCGATAATGCTGCACGATCCGGCGAGGGTTGTGATATGTATCGGCGGTTCCGATCCCGACGGATTGACGCTTGTTGTAGCCAAGGCGTTGCTGGAGATCGAGGGCTTGAAGATCGAAGCTGTTGCCGGACCGTTGTTCCGTGAAGATATCGCTTTCAAACTTGAGGAAATCGGGGAAATCGAACTTCATCACAACCCGCCCGGGATCCTGGAAATATTGGCGAATGCCGACATGGCTATAACAAGTGGCGCAACGACCATGTTCGAAGGAATGGCCTTGGGAGTACCGACAATTGCAATGCCTCGTAACCACTATGAAACCGAGCAGGTCGGTATCTGTTCCCTGTATGGTGCCGTCCTGGAGATAGAGATGAATTCTCCCGATGAGATCATCTCGCTTTTCGCAATGAGGATCCTCAATGACCCGGATTTGCGCGAAAGGCTATCCATGAATGGCCGGGATTTGATCGACGGTAAGGGTATCCAGCGGGTAGGGGAAATCATCGCCTCGCATTTACCGGATCAGGATTACCTGAATTAACCCACTTGATTCATAATCACACCGATTCTTAGCCTGATCGGGTAAAAATTACCCGGATTCTGATGAGTTTTCGGGGAGTATTGCACCGATTCGGTTCATATTTCATTGAACTTGAATAAACAGTGTACTATGATGATTAATTCAAGAAGCAAATTTCGGACTTAAGCGAGTTAAGCTGTTCGAAATTTTATCACTTTTGAAGCGAGGTTTTCCAAAATGGAACAATTCGATACGGGCGATACAGGCTTCATGCTCTTGGCAAGTAGTCTCGTGATGCTCATGACTCCAGGATTGGCGTTTTTCTATGGCGGCCTGGTAAGTCGCAAGAATGTATTAGCAATCATGATTCAGAGCTTCGTTTCAATGGGGGTCACCACCATTCTCTGGTGGGCGGTCGGTTTTACGATGTGCTTCAGCGGCAATCTTTCCGATGGCTCGGATATCGGTGGAATCATAGGGAATTTCCATCATATTTTCCTGTTGGATATTAACATCATGGATAAGGCCCCGGTCAACGAGGGTATCCCTATGTTTACATTCATTGTTTACCAGATGATGTTCGCCATTATCACACCGGCCCTGATTACCGGGGCGTTTGCGAATCGTGTGCGGTTCCCGGCCTACCTTTTGTTTCTTGTAGGCTGGTTGCTTTTCGTTTACTTCCCCTTCGTGCATATGGTATGGGGCGGCGGAATCCTTCAGGAGTGGGGCGTACTCGACTTTGCGGGCGGTATTGTTGTTCATAACATAGCAGGTATGGCGGCCCTCGCATCGGTTTTCTATGTTGGGCGACGTCGCGTTGTTGATCCCGGTCTTCACTCTATCCCACTGGTAGCCCTTGGAACCGGACTTCTATGGTTCGGATGGTATGGTTTCAACGCCGGAAGCCAGTTTGGCGTGAACCAGATAACCGTGCAAGCGTTTATTAATACCGATATCGCTGCCTCCTTTGCCGCGATTTCCTGGCTTTTTGTGGCGTGGCGTATTGAGAAGAAACCTAAATTTGTCGGGCTTCTTACCGGTGCGGTTGCAGGACTTGCCACTATCACTCCCGCCGCCGGTTTTGTCACTGTCAACAGCGCGGTGCTTATTGGCATCCTCTCGGGAGTAATCTGCTATTTTGCCGTTAACCTCAAGAATAAATTGAAGTGGGACGATGCTCTTGACGTCTGGGGTGTTCATGGTATAGGGGGAATGATTGGCATAATCATGCTGGGAGTTCTTGGCAGTACAGCGGTTAACCCGTACATTGACGGCTGGCAGGGCGGTCTCATTCATGGCGGTACCGGTTTCTTCTTCGTACAACTCGGTGCAGTGGTTTTCTCGTCAATATGGGCATTTGTTCTAACCTGGGTTATGCTTGTGGTTATCAACAAAATTACCCCGGTTCGGGTTACCGAAGCTGATGAAACAGCCGGACTTGATGCTGCCTTACACGGTGAAGACGCATATATAGGCGGTTTATAGACTGCTTAAGCCTTATATCCGGACTCTTACCGCATTGATAGAATACTCTGATTTTTTTGTATCGGGACATCCCTGTCCCGATACACTTTTTCCGCCTGATTTCGGGACAAGGGTGTCCCGAAATAACGGTGGAAAATGGTAAACTCAAAACATGGCGGGATACCAGTTAATACACACGAGTTCTGGAGCCCGTTCATTTGCGAAAAGCTTAACATGGTAATACTCTCTTCACTTCGAACCATCGGATGGATTTCGGACTCGTACAGTATAGGGGTCAAGGAGGCACTGAATGGATACCGGGCGGCACAAAAAACAGCGACACATATTCCTCGCAACATTCGTGCTTGCGATTGGAATCCTGCTGTGGGAAATGCCCGGGGTTTTCAATCCTGTCGGTGCCGATGTATCCGACCCGGTGTCGGGCGATATCATATATATCCAGCCGCTTGGGGGTGTTGAGAAAGATAAGCTCAATTCAATTAAGGCCATACTCGACGGAAGGTTCAACAAGAAGGTCGTGCTGCTTCCCGGGAAGGAATTGACGAAATCATTCCGGGATGATGAGAGAAGGCAATATGATGCCGGGCTGTTGCGAATCTGGAGTATGCAGAATGTGCCCGAGGATGCATACCGTTTCCTTACCGTGCTCGAAGAGGATATTTTCACGGGACGCTACAATTTCATCTTCGGGCAGGCCCAGCTTCCGGGCAAGGTAACGGTGATTTCACTCAATCATTTTGCCACATCCGCGAGGTCGTTATTCCCCTCGGAACGCAGGCTCTTTGAAACCCGTATTGAAAAACTGATCATGCACGAATTGGGGCACAATTTCGGGCTTCACCACTGCAGTGATGAGAATTGCGTTATGCATTACGCGAACAGCATGTTTGACCTGGATACAGCGAGCGCGTATTACTGCGATGAATGTCTCGGGAAACTGAAGGGACTTTCGATGATTAGTGTTTTAACTGAGACGGGTGATGCGGTAATATATACTGAGCCTACCGACCCAACCGTGAGAAGTGGAGAGTCCAATGGATACACGCTCCGTTAACCGTACCTCCACCGTCGGCAAGAAGGAACTCAAGGCCGCGGTGGAATTGATTGATAAGCTCCGTAACAACATGGAGCAGGTGATCGTCGGCAAAACAAAAGTCGTTGACCTGGCGATAATCGCCCTCCTTGCACACGGGCATCTGCTCATAGAAGATGTCCCCGGCGTGGGCAAGACGGTGCTTGCGAAGACCATTGCCAAGAGCGTCTCGGGTGATTTCCAGCGCATACAATGCACCCCCGACCTGCTTCCGAGTGATGTCACCGGCACGTTTGTCTATAACCAGGCCAGCGGTGAATTCGCGCTGCGTCCCGGCCCGGTGTTCGCGAATTTCGTTCTCGCCGACGAGATAAACCGCGCCACGCCGCGCACCCAGTCGGCGCTCCTCGAATGCATGGAGGAAAACCAGGTCACGATCGAACGGCAGACCATGAAACTGCCCGAGGTGTTCCAGGTAATTGCCACCCAGAACCCGATTGAATTCCAGGGAACGTATCCGCTTCCGGAAGCGCAGAAGGACAGATTCCTGATGCGCCTGAAGCTTGGTTATCTCCCACTCGGCCAGGAAGCCGAGATGGTTCGCGGCCAGATGAGATCGCATCCGATGGACGCGCTTGAGCCGGTACTCAGCCTTGAGGAAGTCTCCCATTTACAAAATATGGTGCGCCAGATATATGTGGATGAAGCGGTCAGCGATTATATCGTAAGGCTCGTTCACGAGTCGCGCAACGATCCCAATATATTGCTTGGCTCATCGCCACGAGGCTCCTTGGGGCTTATGCGCGGCGCCCAGGCAATGGCGGTAGTGCGTGGACGCGAATTCGTGATCCCTGATTTCGTAAGGCAACTCGCGGTTCATGTGCTCGGGCACCGTATGATATTGAAACCCCAGGCGCAGTATGCCGAAGGCGCACTTGAGGATGTCATCCACGAACTCTTATCCCGTGTAAATCCCGAACCGAAGTGAGGTACGCATTGGAACCGGCTGTGAAATTGGCATCAGTATTTGCCGACAGGAATGAAGCTTATCTCAAAGCATATCGTGCGGCTTTTCCCGACGTTGAAATTAAGGCCCCCGAACTTCTCGCGGGAGAGATGATCAAATTCATCCAGGACAAATGGAATATCGATTTCCTGCCGTACGAGCTTGATAGCATCGATGATGATTCGGAGAAGGGACGTCGTTTCATGAGCCTTATGTTAGCGGCTTATGCGGATGAAATTGAGGATGTCCAGGCCGATATCGGCACACGCCTGCGGGCTGATATCTCGTTTCTGCAGAAATTAGCGCCGAAGCTCGATTTTCTTAATGAGATTGCCCCCGACAGTTATGTGCGCCGTCCGCTTGACCGTTTATGGCAGATGGAGCCCATCGCGATATTCGGGGACATGTCTGTTTCGGATGACGGTGAAGCCGACGCGCTTCTCGATATGCTGGAGAAGAATTTCACCCCGGTTATCTCGGATGTCGCGGCAACAGCGGATCGCATACGCCGCAAATGGTTCAGGTGGGTCAGCCTGGAAGATAATCAGGACGAGTTTATCTTCTACGAGATCATCGAACGGGCAGTTACGCATGCCGTGGCCTGCGAATCGCGTATGGCGGCGATGGACTGGATACTTCGCAATTTCGACGGCAACGCCATGCTCGTGGGCCTGCTGGAAATCCATCGTCGCGGGTTGGAATGCTTAGGTAAATTCTGCAGCAATTGCAAATTCATGTCTGAGCATCGCGTTTTTACTGCCGACCTTATGGAGGGCGGGGGTTGATTTCCAAGGAAGGAATACTTCTGCTCGTATTCGCCGCGCTTGGCATCTGGGCATACCAGAAACATCACATCATACTCGTGCTCCTCACTTCATACATGTTCATCGGGTTACTGGTGGTTGCCCTGATATGGGCGCTCCTTGCATCAAGAGGAATCAGCGCCAAGAGGAAACTGCCATCAACCGCCCTCTGGGGTGAGAGGGTCCCTATCGAGGTTACACTTCAAACACGAAACAGGATACCGTTTTTCCACCTTCGCATATGGGATCGCGCATCGCTCGTTGGGGAATATGAAGATAGGACTACATCGAAATATCTGTCCAGCGAGTATTTCACCGGGGAGGAATTCATATCGTGGGTGAAATTGTCGCGGCGTAACCGTGTTGCCGAGACGAAACGCACGATCTTCAATGAACGGGGGCGTTTCCAGATTGGCCCGATGATAATCGAGGGACGCGATCCGCTCGGTATATTCAGGATACGAAGACAGCTTCCGGTATATGATGAAATCCTCATATTGCCGGGGTGGTTCCGCATCCTCGAATTCCCGGTTGCGGGAGTTTCCCGTCTCCCGAGGGAGATGGCGATGACGCAGCCACGTGAAGGGCAGAGCCCGGAATTCCTCGGGGTGCGTGAATATTCGGATGGCGACAGCCTTCGACGCGTACACTGGGGACTTACCGCCAAGCATAACAAGCTCATCGTACGCCAGTTCCAGAAGGAAGTTGAGAGCGAGATGGCGGTCATCCTCGATATGCAGGGTGGACGGAATATCGGGTTCGGACGTGAATCATCCCTTGGCGCCATGATAGAGATCGCCCTCAGCCTGGTGAAATACAATATCGATATGGGATTCCCCTACGCCGTCACGTTCACCACCGAGGACGGTATTATCTACGAGAGTGAATTGAAGCATGATATCTTCCCCTCGATACTCGAAACCGCGGCACTGATGGCCGACGACGGCAGGTCCGGGATGGATGAGGCGGTCATGGGCTTTGTACGGCGTTTCCACGGGATGTCGCTGGCGATTATATCATCACGCAAGGATCAGAATGCATTCAATTTCATCCATGGGCTTTCCCTCGGTGGTGTTGATGTTTCCTACATATGCGTCGATGCCGACAGTTTCAGCGATGATCCGCCGACGCCTGAGCTGGTGGAGGAAATGAACAGGCTGAAGAATTATGTCCCCGAAGGCTGGCGGTTTTATTATGTACGCAAGGAAGAGGACCTCGTAGCCCTCTTCAGTTAATGGCTTGTCTAAGTATTCCCCAAAGAACCGAAAGCAGGCTTCCGAAACAGTTTTAACCGCAAAACAGATTAGACCTATCCCACCAAACAAGTATTCATGCATGTATTTAATGGTTGGGTACCGCACCTTTCACAGGCTGTCGGGAAAGTGGGAATTTCAGCGGATAA
>CBDVBS010000090.1:0-10693 GCA_965372275.1 uncultured bacterium
TTTGTCAACAATAAAATGCATGGCAGTGTCCCACTCTCCCACGGATAACCCTCAGTGCTGATTTATTTCCCGGCATCAGAATGCCGGGCTACGTCAAGGTTCTCATCCTCAAAATATAATTCGATCGCTTCCTTCAGGTTCTTAGTAACCTCGTCGAGGGTTTCCCCCTGTGTAACCACGAAAATATCATCGCATACCGCGACATATCCCGATTCATCATCCGGCTTGATTACTGCTCTGACCGTCCGCTGAAGTGCCATAAATCACCTCTGAGTTTCCTTATTTTAATTATACCTTAAATTGTGATAAGACCACCTAAGGATATAAAAAAGGCCTGCCCACGTCCGGCTCTCCCACGGGTAACCAAGCAGTGCTGATTTATTTCCCGGCATCAGAATGCCGGGTTACATGGAGTCAGAATAGCGGGTTACATGGGGTCAGAATGGCGGGTTAATTAAGGGGTTTTTAGTCGGGAATGAACAGCTTGAGTTGGCTGGAGTCGCCGTCGTTGTTCTTGTCGAAGACATATTTCTTCCTGACGGTTTTGAATATTTCCGTGATGGTCTCGAGGTACAATCGTGTTCGGGTGACATCCGGGGCTTTCTTATATTCCGCAAGCAATGCTAAGAACCGCTCGGTCTCACCTTCAGCCTTCGCGATAACCTCATTTTTATACGCTTTCGCCTGCTCGTTCAACGCAACCGCATCAGCCTTTGCCTGGGGTATCTTCTGATTCTTGTACGATTCGGCGTCGTTGACCGCTTTCTTCTTGTCGATCCGGGCGTTGATAACGTCCTCGAACGCCTTCTGCGCTTTCGACGGCGGACTGACATCCCTGACCTCAACGAACGATACATTCAACCCGCATCCCAAATCATCGAGCGATGCCTGAAGGTGTGTCAGTATGCCGGTTTCCAACTCGGGTTTCCCGGAAGTCAATATTTCATCGATCGGCATCACGGCTAACGTGTGGATAATACTCGAACATGCCGTCTCCATCAGGAGCCGCTCGTTGTCGGAGACATTGAATAGATACTTCACCGCGTCATCAATATTGTATTGGATTACGGCCACGAGGTTGACGAGGTTGTTGTCACCGGATACGCAATATGAGTTCAGCCCGGTTATTTCATACAGGATCGCCGACTTCGAACCCGGTTCGGTGCTGCTGAAGAAATCATCGATCGACACCCGGTGCATGACCTTGATCGGCACTTTACTCACACGATTCACCGGCCATGGGACCGCGTAATGAATGCCGGGCGGGACCGCCGGATCAACGACACGTCCCCATCGCTGAAGGACGCCTATCTGATCCTGGGGAATAATATAAATACCGGATGCAATATAAATCACAACCAGTGCAACTATAATCCATGTACCGAATACCGCGGTTTGGCGTAGTGTATTTTCGATGTTGTCCTTCATGCGATAATTATTTCAATCAGCTTCCATCGAAATATTTGAAAAGCTCTGATCCCGTTGAAAGAATCAGCGTGGCTTTTGAGCTGATAACCTCCTTGTAAACCTCCATCGATTTCAGGAACTCATAAAAATCCTTATCCCTGTTGTATGCGTCCGCATAAATCGTGGTCGCCCGCTCATCACCTTCACCTTTGATTATCTCAGCTTCTTTGTATGCCGCCGCCAATATCTCCGACACCTGCCTGTCGGTCTGTGCTTCGATCTTTGCAGCCTCTTCGTTGCCCTCGGCCCGATACTTCATTGCTTCCTTGTTACGTTCGGCTTTCATGCGGTCATACACGGCATCGGCGACAATCGACGGATACGCGATCCGGCGTATGCCGACTTTCAAGACCTCGATCCCATACTTCTCGCGCGTCTTCGTATCCGCGTTCTGTTGAATGGCAGATTCTATCTCTTCGATCTTTATTTCGGACGGATCAATATTGATGATGTTAGTCAGTTGGTAATCCCCGAGCACACTTCCCAACTGTGAGTTGATCATGTCTCCCAATCGCTGCTGCGCAATGTCGACAGTGTTAATTGATTGGAAGAAAGTCCCCGGGTCCGAAACACGCCAGCATACATAACAGGTCACGATGATCGGGTTCTTGTCGCCCAGCAGCAACTGGATGAGCTGGGGTTTGAACACGCTGATGCGTTTGTCTATTCGGTTTACCTTTTGGAGAAATCCCGGAAGTTTCAGATGCAGTCCCGGGCTGTTATAAACCTTCACGGGTTTACCGAACTGTGTCACGATCACATACTCGTTCTCATTCACAGTGAAGCTGACGAGGTATATGACTAAGACCACCGCTAATATAATTATTATTGCATATTGTTTTTTCATGGCACCTTCTCTTTCGAAAACTACGGGCCTGTATTGCTTAAATCAAAAACCTGCCCGGCCTTGTTGAAATCGGACCATATCTCAGGCATCCCGGCTTTGGGATCGACCAAAATTATCTCCCTGCCCTGCAACGCGCTCTTCATCGCCTGAAGGAATAACCGGATTTTCGTAACCGCCATGTATCCCTGGCTCTTCGGCAACTGAAGCAGGAATCGTCCGGCATCGCCTTCAGCCCTGCCGATTTTGTCCTTCACATAGGCATTTGCCGCTTCAACCATCCTGGCCGCTTCCCCCCTGCTCTCGGCAATTTCCTTGTTCTGATATCCCTGTGCATAACTGATCTTCTGCTGCTTCTCCTGGTAGGCGGCGATAACACCCTCAAAGGATGAGGCGATAAATATCGGCGGGTGTATATCCTTGAAGTTCACCGAGTGGATTTCCACCCCGCACTCAAGCTCGTCGAGTTTGGCCTGCAGATCGCTCGTAACCTTATCCCCCATATCGGATCGCATATCAGTGGATAGCTCGAAAAACTCCTTCCGCGCGAAATACTGGGATGAGATCTGGTAGGCCTGGCTTTCAATCAGGGATGTCACATCGTCATAGCTGTAGCGGAATTTGAAGATATCCTTGATGCTGTAATGCAGTGTCAGGTAGGGATAGAAATAGTAGTTGTCCCCCGATATGAACGGCTCCTCGCTGCCATGTTCCCTCGTCCACAGCAGGGCGAATGAGTTTTTATCGGTGATATTACCGATATTCAGGCTCCTTATCGTGCGTGAATCGACCCGTATTATCCTGTCAACCGGCCATGGCGCCTTGACGTGCAGGCCAGGCTGGATGGGTGAGCCACGGTTGATCGGTTTGCCAAAACGTTCGATGATACCTTCCTGGTTCGAGGACAGAGTGAAGAAGCACGTGGAAAAATAAACCGCTAAGATAATGATGATGATTCCCCACTTGAACACGCGGTACGCTTTACGCCACACCGTGGATCGGGACAAATTGAGATTGAACTGTTTATCTAAGTAACCGGCGAAATCCCTCCATGTGGAGGCGTTGAACAGCGATGCAAAAATGATGTGTGACTTGTATTTGAATACCGGCGTTTCATCCTTACGCGCCGATGCGATCACGTTTACGATGGTTTCAATGGCGAATGAAAAAACCAGCAGCACAATCAGTCCGGCGACGAGCCTGTCGATATTCAGGCCCATATGATAAAGGATTAGTGAAAAACCGGTGAGCAGGGATGCCCCCATATCCGCGCGCGAATGCATGCCATCGGATATAAGTCCAACCGAATTTTCTTTCTCGCCGACGGAAGTCTCAAATCGATATACCAGGTAGGACGCTACGGAGAATATGAGGAATATAAGTCCGGAAACTAAGGGTTGCTTAATGACTTCCGGCGGGGTTACAAAAACCCTGTTCAGGATTCCCAAACCCGCGATGAATATGAATGCCCCGATTCCCAACGAAACCCATTGCTCGAGATTGAGAGTGTTGAACAAATCGGAGATGCTGATGGGTGGCTTGGTCGGGGCATCCGGTGTGGTTCCTGGAGATTTCCCGACATCCGACACATCTCCGGCAGGTTTTTCCCTGACCGCGAAGTAGACCATCATTGATGTGAAGATGTCGGTAAGGCTGTGCCATGCTTCGGCCAAGATGGCTATGCTTCCGGTTATGAAAAAGAGGATGAACTTGGCTATCGTCAGCAGCAGGTTCAAGCCGGTTGAAACAGCAGCGGTTTTTGTCCTGACATTCATAGATACGAATCACGCAATTAAGCAGTTGTTGCCGGTAAATCCTCATAGTTACCGAGTAATAATGATTATATCAAAATGTCAGGCCTTTTTGTAATCCGTCAATCTATTGCCGGGAATGGAATTCATTAATGAAAATCCCGGCATCAGAATACCGGGCTACTTTCTACGTCCGTGTGCCACCGCTACTACGTCCGTGTGCCACCACTACTACGTCCGTGTGCCACCACTACTACGTCCGTGTGCCACCACTACTACGTGACGGGTGCCACGCCCACGGCCGTCTTCGGCATTGGGCGTGTCTTTGTAATGGCCTCATCCGTGTGCCACCGCTACTACGCGTCTTCGCGGATAGCGGTGTCTTGTCCTTATGCCACGGATAAGCGAGTCTTCGAGCTTACCCGTGCTCAAAGTGTCCACTCCCTGACGGTCGTGGTTCGGATTGCTGCATTCACTTCATCCTCCGTGTGCCACCGCTATCCGAGTCTTCGAGGACAGCGGTGTTTTGTCAGGTGCGCGCATCATCGTTCGCTGGCGCTCTCTATAGATACGCGCTACCCAATGATGTACGTTACCCAATGATGTGCGCAACCCAGTCAGGAAGGCTTTTCAACAAGCCTTGTAAGAATAGCGTCTGCTTCCGGGTGGCACCTTTCTGTCTTCAGAAGGGTGGTCTTCATTTCTTCACAATCCCTCACTTCAAGAAACCACCCCTTTGCTCGAAGACTCGCAAAAGGGTGCCACACGGAATGCGGACGTTTTTTTACATGGCATATTGAAAATCAGCCGGATTAGAGACACGTCATGAGAATTAGGATTTATTTCCCGGCATCAGAATGCCGGGTTACATATAGTCAGAATGCCGGTTACATGAGTAAATATCCTATTTGAAATTCTCTTGCGTTCTTCTTATTCGCCTTCTTCTCCCTCATCATCCCTCGCGAAGAAGATGCCGCCCTGTTTCTGGATCATTTCCGGTGTCACTGTCCAGTATCCGGCGAAATCGATGCTGTCATCGGCATCTTCCATGTCGATATCGAGACACGGTGAATGAACAGTAAGCCACCATTTGACTTCCCAGACATCCTCACCAAGCGGGATTTCGAATCCGGTGTTGATCCTGCCGCTCTGCCCGATCAGTGTGGCTTCCCGCTCCTCGATTTCAACTTCGTACTGGATGTAAGGATCACCGGTGACCCAGTGCTTGTAAACCTCGCCGGTCATCTGGTCTTTAACACGATGCGTGCGGCGTCCGGTGGGCCGGTAGAGCTCATAATGCAGGGTCGCGTTGAATCCTTTCGCCTGGGGATTGTCGACATTTATCCTCAACTTAATGCTGTCGGTTGCGATATTCATCGGCGGAGCAAACGGTTTGATGAGCAGATCGTAATTGCCCCTTGGTGGGCTGTACCACGATTTTTCCTTACGCGGATCATCCTGCACCACGATGCTCATAGTGATCGGTTCGTATGGCCTGTCTAATTGCATCAAGCCACCGATTGTGGGCAGAACATCGTCGCCGCGAAGATCGCGGAAGATCACCCTGCCGTCTGGTGCCATGAGGAAATTCTGTGGGACGTAACGTACACCGAGGTCTTTGGCCCAGGATGTTTCCCATCCGGCCCACTCGGTGATTTGCGGGAATGTGATTCCTTCTTCCTCAATGTATTCGTAATATTTATCCATCGTCTTCGGGGTGTCCATATTCACGCCCAACAGGAGGAACTTGTCACCGCCGTATGTATTCCACGCTTCCACCAGGTTCGGGATTTCGCCTAAACACGGACCGCACCAGTAGGCCCAGAAATCGACGAGGATATATTTCCCGGTGTTGAAGTGATCCGCCAAATCGAACGGTTCTCCATCCGGGGAATTCCCCTCGATGGGTGGGAAATAATCATTGACGCCCGGATTCGTTCCGGCAATCGCGGGGGGAATAAGCATTACTAAAAGAATTAGTGAAAGAAGTGAAAACTGAATTGCTTTCATCACACAGCTCCTTACCGATTGTTACAACCATGAACAGGTTCAACATTTTACCAAACCGTTTCCAATAATTGAATGTAAATAAGGAAAGCGCCCTGAATTCGAGCGCGCTATACGGAAATATGCAGATTGTTTTCAGATTATCAGTCGATCCTTACTCGCTTTTCAGCCATGTTCGCAACACCTTGGCGGCCATTTCCGGGTTCTCTTCGGCAAGATGCTCAATCGCCTTACGGCGTTCCCGCCTGTCGCGGATTCTATCCGGTCTCTGCCTTGGTGCATTATCGGGATCGCCCACCCTTCCCCGCAGGTGAAGCATTTCACCGCAGTGAAGGCAATGTTTGAATCCCGCCGGGTTGTCCCTCTGACAACTTCTGCAAACCATAGATCGATCTTCCTTTAACGAATAGTGCATTATTAGCATCCAAAGAAGTGGGGGCAACATTTCCTGATTTACAGGGCGATTGAATTGAAAGAATGAGATATCACAGGCCCACAAATCAGTGGGCCTGCACAGAAGGGCCGGGAGGGACGACACAAGCCGTCCCTTCCCCCTTCTTCCTCTTGTATTTTCTGTAATTGTCGAGTATTAATTATGTGATCCCCCCAGCCATCCCTGAAGCCAGGAGAATATTTTGAAATTAGCCTGTCTGATTTTGTCCGTCATCCTGATACAATGCATGGTCCCCGGTTGTTCGGGAACGCATATAACACCCATCGAGCCGAACATGCCGGAAACGGAATCCAGATCCGGGGAAAGAAATATTTGGGGATACTGGGATGTTTGTATCGATCCTATGGATTGCTCATACACTATTGCATACAAACGCGATCTTGCATTTCATCTTAACGCGCGCATGCTTCTTGAAGACTCACCCTGCACCGATTGCCTGTCGATAGTGAAAGTGAAACCCTCGCCGCATCAGTCACTTTATGTTGACGTAAAGATCAGGCATCCATTCCCGGGGAAAGACTTCTACACCCCATTTGACGTACGCGGGGTATGCATATTCCCTGGCTCCCGCCTCTGGCCCGGGAATCAGCTCTGGACAAGCGAAGCCGAGGACGGCGATGCTGAACTTCTCAATCCCGATGGTTTCACCCGACTGTTCAACCCGGCGGAATACCCATCGGGTGCATCCCCATCACTCATAACATATTCACACGGGAAATATGCCAACGCCGACCCGTGGATAACGGTCAATGCATTCAAATCGTACTACACACATGAGGATCGTCACTACTTCGAAGCCGGGGGAGAGAAGACGGTCACATTCGACATCAAACCACCCGACACCGGACCGCTGTATTTCGGTTATGTCGTTGATGCAAACTGGACGCCGCCGACCGTATTTCCAGTCCAAGTGCCCGACAGCTTCCCGCCGGATGCGAATTGCATAGAAGCCTACCAGGTAAGCGTTACGCAAGTGACAAAGTTATATAAGGACAATAAGCCATCAACCATCTGGCTGGACATCTACGACTGGCAGAGCACGTTGACGATACTGTCGGTCACACTCGAAATACCGACCCTGTTCACCGGTGTATTGGAAGCTCATTCCATTGAACATCACGACGACTGGGAAAGATTTGAAGTTGAAATTTATGAAGAACTGAATGCTTATCCCGGCGAGCATGAATGCCTTGTTAAAGTGCTGGATTCGCAATTGGACAAGAATTTCGGCCAGATAGAAGCGTTCGCAAAACCAAAGATCATACTCAATGACTGGTTCGAGGATGACACCTGCGTTGGAAACCTGTTCGCGATTAGTGACGGTAACATATTCTGCGGTTTGCTCGGGAACGATCCGGACAACCAGTTGATGATGAAAAACATGATCGAGTCGTACACGGGGATGGACGGCGAATTCTCGAACTGCGATATTGTCAAGTTCTATAACGGCCACGACGGTCATTTCAATGATGACACTGTTCACATACAAGCTTACATAAACAGCCTCGGGTACAATTTCGTCAAGTCCGCAGAAGAACCGATTGATGTCACCGACTGCCGGATGATCGTCTTGTATATGCCCGGATTCACCCAGGCTGATTATTTCTCAAATGATGAAGTGAATGACCTGCTTTATTACCTGCACAACGGTGGACGGTTGTTGATCGTCAGTGATTACACCAACTTTTTTCACTCAAAAGGCACGCTTAATTACCTTCTTGAAAACCTTGGGAGCACAATCTCAGATTCGGAAGCTTCCCTGAATAATGACACATCCGGCCCTCCGTTCCCTGATTGCCCCATTGTTGAGGGGATAACACAATTGACCACCCCGTATTGCACCTATTTCCTTTTAGGTGAAGAGGATTTATGCATAGCATGGGAGTATTCTGATAAATGCATCCTTTGCATGACCAACTATTACTATTAATGGACTGGGTTTCCGAGGACTATTCTACTAACCCCTTGCTTTCTCCCGCAGCTTCTCGAGGCTGCGTTTCAGTTTAGTCCATCCCGGATCGGTGGCAAGTATCTGGCATGCGAGTAATGCTCCATTCGACCCGCCGTCCACGGCTACACATGCCACCGGAACCCCGCGCGGCATCTGCACGATGCTCAGAAGCGCGTCCATTCCCTGGAGTTTGCTTCCCGAGGCGGGAACGCCAATCACCGGACGCGTTGTAAGACTTGCGACAACACCGGGAAGATGAGCGGCCATACCTGCGATGCATATGAAAACACGGCAACCTGAATCCTCGGCTTCGCGAACTATCGACAGTAACCGTACCGGGTCGCGATGAGCTGAACATATATGATTCGAATGCGGCACATTCAATTCCTCAAGAACCTTCACGGCACCCTTGATAATCTTGTCATCCGACTTACTCCCGGCTATTATGCATATTGATTGGTCCAATGCTCTCTCCATATATGAATATTCGATGGAATCCTATCAGGCGGCCCGGTGTCTCACATAGTCGGTCGTTCGTTGAACATCTCCGGAAATGCGCCTTTCAGTTTCTCGTAGATGTCCTTCGAGTGATGATCCATGGTGAATCCCTTGACGCGCTCGAATCCCTTCCTGATGATCCCCCGCCTGTATTCGCCATCGTCGATTATCCTCTCGATTGCCCCGACAATTGCATCGGGATCACCCGGTTCGATCAAAGCGCCGCAATCACCATCTTTCACGGTCCCGGGATTGCCGCCAACTTTCGTGACGATAACCGGCAGGCACTGGCTCATCGCCTCGGTGACGACACGCGGGGTGCCTTCGGCTCCGGTGGAGGGAAGAATGAACATATCGGAATTGTGGTAAAACTCGAACAGTTTGGGGCCATACTCGATATGCCCATGAAAATGGACGATATCATCGACTCCTTTTTTCTTAGCCTCTTTCCTGTAGTCTTCCAATCGGCTGCCGGTGCCGAGAAGGTCGAACTCGATCTTCCGGTTTTTCTTTTTCAACTTTACCGCGGCATCGAGCAGATACGGGATACCCTTGTAACCCTGCATCACCGCTACGGTAAGAGCCCTCACTGTTTCATTCCGGCAAGTATCTTCGCGCTCATACAGGTCTTCCTTGCTTACCGTAGTCGTGGTGATGCGGTCCATCTTTTTGGCATACTTATTGTACTTCCCATACAGACCGCCGCCCAGTGCCATTGTGTATGAATTTGCCAACAGGCGCCTTAGACGCTTCTCATGGTTCCACATCAGGATATTCCCAAGTAATCTCTTGATACCCTGGTAATTCTCATCGCGTATAACATGGTTGTAGTCCCCGACAAGCGTCAGAAAGAACGGCTTGTTCGCCCTCATGCACTCCTCCCCCGCAAGGAGGCTGAGGAAATTCGGGGGACGTACGTTGACCAGGTCGCAATCAGCGATCGATTTGCGCAGTATCGAACGATGTTTGAAGTAATCGCGGAAGAAATCGGAGAGGTGATAGATCGGGGGAAGTTCAACAACCTCGATCTTCTCCCCCTTCGGCAGCGGGTACCCGGCACGCTCAAGGGGAATGTTGCGTGAAACCGGGAGTATCAGGCGTATGTCGTCGAAATACGGATACAGCACTTCAATCCATCGCGCAAACGGTGCCGATGTCGTGTATTGACCATCGCGAATATCACAGACAATGAGATATGTAATACCTAAACGCATTCCTGTTCTGACGGTCATTATAACAAAAGAATTCAATTGTCACCGGGAATATCCGGATTTAAAGTCGGAGGGGTAGGGAGAATCAGTTGTTTACCTGATTCCCCCTCCCTCCGAACCGTGCGTGCGGTTCTCCCGCACACGGCTCTCCGGTTGGTGGTCTTACCTCTTAGAGGATTGACAGGCCGTTTCAAAGGCTGTTACCAGAGAGAACAACCCTTGCTCGGTAAAGAGTGCACTTAGTAACCAACACTTCCTCTTTCACGCCTCTTTCGAGGGCCGTCAACATACGTTCCGTCCAGACCGACGGTTCGACCCACGACCATCGGTCGTAAATCTCTCCAAACAGTTTAGCCTGTTTTGGCACTGGATTCAGTTTCGTTTCCATCTCTCTGAACTTCACGTATCCACCTTCCTGCGTCCCTTCGCTCCACGGGAATTACCCCGCTTCATAACTACTATGAACGCTCTGACTCCTGCCCGGACGGTTCTTCGACGCTATGCGTATGA
>CBDVBS010000091.1:0-10615 GCA_965372275.1 uncultured bacterium
GAGGATATGCCATTTTGCCGTTTGTAAGGATTTTCGACTTTTTTCCGCCCCGTCGGCCGTGGGCGTGACACCCGGATCGGAAGCGTGTGGCACGCAGACCTGGCAACCTTACCGGCTTGAGGTTTGCGAATCTAAGCGTGTATAATGGATGCATCGGCGTACTCACGGATGATAAGGAAAACCCGTCATCACCGGAACCGAGTATGAGTAAGAATTTGTTCCCGGCAACGCTCCGCAAGTGTATGAGTATTCGAAGGATTTTGGGGTCGCGATGCCGGGCTACATGAAAGGCAGTCCCACTCGGTCGTGGCGGGTAAGTTACTCTTAAGCGTTAGGATGATGGGCAGTAATGGATTTATCAAGAAGCAACGTAGCCCGGCAATCCTTTGCCGGGGATAAATCATTCGGGTGCTATCCACAACCGGGTCCGCGAGATTTTCGTGAGTACTGGAATGGCAAATCCCCACGTGGCACTATACAAATATATGCCGAAAACTTGCACATTCCTCAGTAGTCGAATATAATTAATGTTGACATTTGGCAAATGGATGACAACGCTCGGCAATTCGGAGAAATTATTAAAAAGCTTCGTAAGCTGCGGGGATTCACTATTTACCTCCTTTCGGAGCTTTCACAGGTTGACAAAGGGCACCTGAGTCGGATCGAGCGCGGATTACGTAATCCGCCCAAACCCGATGGTGTGCGCCGCCTGGCAAATGCGCTTGGGGTTGATACCGAATATCTCATGGCCAAGGCGGGTTATGCCGATTTCAATGGCGACGAAGCCTTGGCGGATGAGGAGATCATCAAGGAAGTCGCATCTTCAGCGCCATTCCAATCGAAAGCCATCTCCCGTGAGTATCTTGAGGGATTGAAGGAAAAATTCCCCGATTTCAGGGATTTCATAGAATTCGTAACCGGACGAACGCGAAAAATCCCAGGAGCCCCAGGGGCAAACCGAAGTGTGCCGATCGTCGGATACATCTCGGCGGGCGGCCCCGTGGGCTATCACAGCCTCGACACCGAGGAGAATGTGGTACTGCCGTCCGGGGAGCTGCCGGGAGATCCCAATCTCTTTGCCGTGAGGGTAAAAGGCGAATCGATGATCGGAAGCAGGGTCGAGGAGAATGATGTCGTGGTTATATCACCGGCGCAGAAGGCACTGCTGAAGGCCGGGGATATCGCGGCGATACGTGTAGGCGAGGAGGGCATCACGCTGAAGGAGGTCCACAACTACGAAGACGGGCTTGTCCTTCGTTCCTCGAACCCGGAGTTCCCCGATTTGAAGTTCGATGAAGCCGATATCGTCGGCAAGGCGATCCGTCTTATCAAAGTACAGTCTCTGTGATGTCCACAAATTTCTGGATATATTTCGGGATATTTGCCGCCTGCTGGTATTTCCTTGGTTTCATAGGCTGGAGGGTGCAGAAGGATGTGCTGCGTCGCGGTTATGGCGGTGCTGCGGCGAATTTCTGGGGCTTAGGCGTCATTTTCTTTGCACCGATTGTCTTGCCCCTCTACATTGTTTTCCGCAGGATAAGCCCGGGTTATGTTACCGAGGAGGCCAAACCCGGACAACGTACGATATGCTCCCATTGCGGCGAAGCTAACCCGAAGGATGCCGAGCTATGTGAGCATTGCCATAAGCGTATCGAGATCGACATCCCGGAAATGGGCGAGAAGCAGTGTCCCAACTGCAGCCACATGAATCCCGTCACCGCCGAGTATTGCGAAAAATGCGACGAAAGAATAAGTTTTAAGGATTGAACAATTTCGGGTGCTTCGTTTTTAGCCACTTAACAACATCTTTGCGCAGTTGCTCCGTGATGCTTATTATTTCTTCGGCATCACGTTTGGAGATTACCCCAGCTTGCACATATGTTCCAATGTTTCTCTTTTGCCTTATTGAATCCAGCATATCAACAAGATCAGTATCCGCTCCATATGTCATTTCAAGGCTCAGAATCACGTAATAGTGATGGGCTTGCTGTCCGGCACGATAGCCGCAAACTCTCAAGGCAGCATCGGCAATATTGACTATTGCGGCGTATGCAATATTATATTTCCAGTCAGGGCTGTGAGTTCCTAATTTTGCTTCCGCGATATTTCGGTCGGCAAGGTCAAGTAGTTTCCTGATCTCGCTGCTTTTGGGTTTATACTTCCGTATCCAGCCCTGTTCAGCCCAGGTTTTTAATTCCATTCCTTATCACCTATCAAGATGATCTTGTCTTCGGTCCATATTGTCCGGATGAAATCCTCGCCTGCTTTTAAACGTTCTTCGAATTCATCAATGGAGAATACGTTTGAGCTGATTTCCCTGCACAGGATATCGCGAGCAGGGCGCAGGATCGAAACCAGTTCTTTCAAACTGACATCTCCCACAATCATCAAGTCTATATCGCTTGTTGATCTCTCGGTCATTTTAGCGATTGAGCCGTAAATAAAGGCCAGTTTAATTTTATCTCTCAGAGGAGCTAAAGCTGATTTCAAGACATCCGCAACACCGGCGGTTTTGATTATTAAACCTTTGATTTCAGCGAAGACCGGGCACTCAGGGTTAGCTTTATAGTAAACGTGGAGCCCCTTTTTCTTTCTCAGGATAATACCCGCTTCGGTTAATGCTTTCAATTCCCGTGTAACGGAACCTCGCCCCGTTTGCACAAAACGCATGATTTCCCTCAGGTAAAATTCCCTGTCGCAATGTGAAAAAAGTAATGATAGAATAGCCCTTCTCGTTTTTCCGAAGAGTGTACCCGCAATGCTACATATTTCCTGTGCTGTCCTCATTTTGGGGACAATGGTACCCAATTTGGGGACACATTGCAAGTCAAACTAAACATTGAAGGCAACCGTTACCGATGCAATCCTCATCCCGCCGACTTCTGCGAAGCTTCATAATTCAACTGGCTGATAATACCCGCTATCTTGCCTGCCATTTCGGTCATGATATTCCCGATCGCGCTGTTACAACCCTCATCCGTTGCGAGGAGCGGGACGCCCTTATCGCCGGATGCGCTGATAACCGGGTCGATCGGAATCTCACCTAACAATTGAGCGCCGATTTTCAGGGCGACCTTTTCAGCCGAGCGATCACCGAATATCTTGTGTTCCTTGCCGCATTTGTCGCATACGAAGACGCTCATATTGTCAACTACACCGCAGATAGGCACTTCCAATGTCCGGAACATTTCCGGTGCTTTGACAACATCCTTGAGGGCAACATCCTGTGGCGTCGTTACAATGACGCCGCACGTCAGCGGCAGCATTTGCGAGATTGAGAGCTGCACGTCTCCGGTGCCGGGCGGCAGATCGACGATGAGATAGTCGAGCTCTCCCCAGTTTACTTCACGTATGAATGTCTGCAGCGTTTTGGTCAGCAATGGACCGCGCCATATGAGCGGCTTCTCTTCATCCACGAAGAACCCGACACTCATAAGCTTAATGCCGAATTTTTCGTGGGGGATTATTTGTTGATCCTGCACTCCGGGCTTATCCCCGTAACTGATCCCCGCCATTACCGGTATCGAGGGGCCGTAGATGTCGGCGTCGAGAATCCCCACCTTCGCCCCGGCGTTAGCGAGTGCCAATGCTAAGTTAAACGCTACGCTCGATTTACCGACGCCGCCTTTGCCCGATGCAACCGCGACGAGGTTCTTCACGCCGGGAATGGCTTCCTTGGTGGGCAGTCCGGCGCCGGGTTTCGCAGTAAGCTTGATCTCGACTTCATCAACGCCGGGAATGGCTTCAACAGCAGCCTTGCAGTCATTGGAAATCTTATCCTTCATCGGGCCTTCTGGCGTGGTGAGCTGCACTTCTACCATGACCTTCCCGCCGTCGATCTGAATTTCTTTTATCATGCCAAGGCTCACAATATCCTTCTTCAATTTCGGATCATCTACCTTGGACAAAGCACCGCGCACAATTTCAGTTGTTATATCAGGCATTTTCATCTCCTTGGATTTCTGCGTTTATTATATCTCAACAATTAGCAATATTTGGTGTTTATCAATTAAAATTGTGTCCTTGGTTATGGATGTACCCACGAAATGGGATTCGTGGGTTACACCCAAAGAAGTGGATTCGCGGGTTACACCCAAAGAAGTGGATTCGTGGGTTACACCCAAAGAAGTGGATTCGCGGGTTACACCCAACCAGTGGGTAACGCAGGTCTCTGACCTGCGGATGTGTAAAGGAGATACGCATTACCCGGGGTAGAAGCCAATTTATTTCATGCGAAAGGATAGCTTCAACCCCGGGCTACCATGTCAGTTGCTACTTCTGCGGCATCCTAAGATTGTGTATATGACCTTAATGGTGAAAAACTTGTCCAAGTCCTATGCCACCCAGCATCTCTTCTCGGATGTCAGCTTCTTCGTGGGTCCGAATGAGAAGGTTGCCTTCGTTGGCCCCAACGGCTGCGGCAAAACCACCCTTATACGCATCATAAGCGGCGAAGAACGCGCGGATGAAGGCGAGGTTATCCTCCCGGGAAAGAATTTCACCCTCGGCGTGCTCGAACAATTCTCTGAATTCAATCCCGACAATGATGTCATCACCGAAGCCTGTGAAGCCCTGAGCGAAGTACGTGAACTCGAATCGCGTCTCAGGGAATTTGAGGCCCGGATGGACGGCGCTGATAAATCAGAGATGGACAGTCTCGGCGCGAAATATGCCCAGGTCCTTGAGGATTATCAGAGCTTAGGGGGTTATGAATACGAGGCCGACGTACGCCGAACGCTTATCGGCATCGGCTTCAGCGAGGACGATTTCTCCAAACCCGCGAACGTCCTTTCCGGCGGCGAACGCACGCGTCTCGCACTCTGCAAGCTTCTTTTGCGGAAGCCGAACATGTTGATCCTCGACGAGCCGACCAATCATCTCGACCTCCCCGCCGTGGAGTGGTTCGAGGAATATATATCCGATTACAAGGGCGGATGCCTTATCGTAAGCCACGACCGGTTTTTCATCGACCGGATTGCCGACAGGATAATTGAATTGACCGTGGACGGCATTGACTCATACAAGGGGGGGTACAAGGATTTCCTCGCCGCTAAACGTTTGAGGCTCGAACAGCAATGGGCTGCATACGACAAGCAGAAGGAAAGGATCGGCAAGATGGAGCGCTTCGTGTCGCGATGGTCGGCGGATAAAATCCGCGGCAGCCAGGCGAAGGACCGTCAGAAAAAACTCGACAGGCTGGATCGGATCGAGAAACCGAGGGAGATAATCCCGAAACCGAAACTGCGCATACGTAAACCTGACCGCAGTTATGAATCGGTCCTCGAGGTCAGGGGATTGCGATTGGCGTTTGATGGTCGTGAACTGTTCGGCGGTATCAATTTGGAAGTGATGCGCGGCGAACGACTCGCCCTCATCGGACGTAACGGCGAGGGTAAGACAACATTCCTTCGATGCATCACCGGGGAGATTGAACAGGACGATGGAGAATCACGTTTCGGCGGCAAGGTGCGATGGGGATATTTTTCTCAGACGCATACCGAGCTTAGTCACGAGTATACCGTCCTCAGTGAATACCAGCGGTTCCATCGTGATGTGAATGAGCAGAATGCGCGAACACGGCTTGGAGCATTCCTTTTCAGCGAGGATGATGTACTCAAGAAAGTGGGTGACATCTCAGGTGGTGAGCGAAGCAAACTCGCATTGGCGATACTCGTTGACCAGGAACCGAATGTACTTATCCTCGACGAGCCTACGAATCATCTCGATATCCCATCGCGTGAAGCGCTCGAGTCGGAGCTTGAACAGTTCCCCGGCACGATAGTCTTCGTTTCGCACGACAGGCGATTTATCGACCGCGTTGCCGATAAAGTTTTTGAATTCGATGGTGGAGAGACCGAGCTGTTTTTCGGCAGCTACACTTACTATCACGAGAAGAAAACGGCCCGCCTTCGCGAAGCACGTGAAGCTGAGGCGGAAAGTAAGGCCCGTGGGAAGAAGGAACGAATGGAACAGAGGAAGGCAGGGAAGGTGACAACCAAACGGATCGACCCATCTGCCACTTTACTTGAAGAGAAGATGAGCGGAATATCCGTAATTGAAACGGAAATCATGGTGCTGCGGGAGGAGTTGTTGGATCCTGAAGTTTATGCGGATTACAAGCTGGCCGGAGAGATCAATCGCCGCCTGAAAGAGCTCCAGGAGCAGTTGAGACGGGAGGAGAACGAGTTGGAGAAGCTGCTCTGAGGGGCTTATGATGGGGACAGTCACCTGAAGACAGGATGACAGTCCCCGCGCGATGAATTGTAATGCGTCAATTTAAGCGATTTCCGCGTGAGGGTCAGTCCTCTTTCGACGGTACGAATCGGGTTGAGGGGACTGTCCCCGAATCAGGCTGGTTTTTCGGCATGCTAAACGGGGATTTTATTGTGGAAATCAAACGGCCCGACCGTTGAGTTGATATACTTCCCGGAGAAGTACGGATACAACCCACGAAATGGGATTCGTGGGTTACTGATATTAGGTCAATAACCGAACCGCGACCGTGAGGGAGCGGACAATTGGAAGCACAGTATTTAGTGCATTAAGAACGCGGGGAAAATTGAAACGAATTCTCAGCATATCCATCGGCTCTTCCTTCAGGGATTTCGAGTCCGAACATGAATTCGCCGGACAGCGTTACCACATACAGCGTATCGGTACCGACGGCGATAAGTTCAAGGCTCTCGACCTTGTCAGGGAATTTGACGGCAAAGTTGACGCCATCGGCCTTGGGGGAATGGACGTCGCATTTTTCGTCGGCAAGAAGGTTTACTACCATCAGGATTGCATGCGTTTCGTACGCGCAACGAAGATCACACCCGTCGTTGACGGAGTCGGGCTCAAACACACCCTTGAACGCTGGGCGATAAAATATATTGCCGGTCAAAATCCCGATCTCTTTTCGGGGAAGGATGCCCTTATCATGAGCGGCGTGGATCGGTATGGCTTAGCCGAAGTGCTGGGCGAATACACCCGCAGGATGACGTTCGGCGATTTTTTGTTTCATCTGAATCTCAATATCCCCATAAATTCACTTGCTGGTGTACGGTCGCTGGCGCGAATACTTCTTCCCCTTATCACGAACATTCCGTTCCAGCTCGTATACCCAACCGGACGCAGGCAGGAGATACGCCGCCCGGTATATCCCAAAACATTCGCGAAGAATCATATAATCGTCGGGGACTTCCCGATGATCCGCCGTTACTCACCCGAAGACCTGTCGGGCAAAACGGTTCTAACGGACGCCCTGAGCGAGGACGACCTCCGCGAACTGAAGGAACGCGGCGTTGAGACCGTCATAACCACGACACCGGAGATCGGCGGACGAAGCTTTGCAACCAACATCCTTGAAGCGATCTTCGTGGCTCACCTGGGATATAAACTATCGCCGGATGACCCGCCGGAGCGGATGGCGTCCGGTGTACTCAGGGATGAATACCTTAACTTAATCCTCGAATCGGGAATCAAGCCGAGAGTAATTCATCTGAGCGAACGCCCTGCGGAAAAGGTTAATAAATTCGCCTTCATTGTGCATCCTATCACAGTGCAGGATTACTTCCTCGACCGGCGCTTCTCATGGCTGAGACTCCTTCCGGCACGCTTCGTCGAATGGTTGGTCAGCAAACGTAAGTGGCTCTATGTTAACCGGATCAGGGGTGTACATTCCGCCGATGGAACTCCGGTTGCGGGATACATGTATGGCATTACTTTCACGCCCCGGCAGATCGTCGGGTACAAACCCGAGGTGATATATTCCGCGTTGAACGGCTGCTGCGAGGATGCCGCAAAGCGTGGCGCGCGAATTGTCGGATTGGGAGCGTTCACATCCATCGCCGGTGACGCGGGTGTAACGGTTGAGAAACGTTCGCCAATACCGGTCACAACAGGGAATTCATACACCGTATCGGCGACATTCGATGCAATCGAGGTAGCTTCCGAGAAGATGGGCATTGTGCTGGATGACGCCTGCGTGTGTGTGATCGGTGCCACCGGTTCGATCGGCAAAGCTTTGTCAAAATTGTTAGCGGCACGCGCAAGGGAAATGATCATCGTCAGCCCGCGCCCCGAGCGGGTGATGGACCTTTCACGTGAACTTCAGGAGGAATTCGGCCTCAAGACCAAAGTCGCCACTGATGCGGCGGAAGTCATCGGCAAGGCGGATATCGTGGTTGCCGCCACGAGCGTGCCGGGCGGCGTGGTCGATGTGATGAAACTCAAGAAGGGGGCGCTGGTCGTGGATGTCGCCATGCCTCCCGACGTGAGCCGCGGTGAGGCCGCCAAGCGTGATGATATACTCGTCATGGAATCGGGCGAGATACTCCTTCCCACCAATCCGGGTGAGCGTGTCAATTTTGGCATCAACTTCGACCTTCCCGATAACGTTGCATATGCCTGCCTCGCCGAAACCATCCTTCTCGCCCTTGACGGGAAATTCGAATCTTTCACGGTCGGACGTGAGATTGATATCGAGAGGGTGAAAGAGATCGGTGAAATAGGCAGGAAGCACGGGTTCAAACTATGCGGGATACGCTCGTTCGGCGAAATCCTGTCCGATGATGAAATCGCCGAAATCCGCAACAGGGCGGGGAGGTAATCTATATGGCGCTAATAAAATGTGAAGAATGTGGTAAAGAAGTCTCTGACAAGGCTTCCGCGTGCCCTCATTGCGGTATTCGCCTTAGTGTTCCCGTAACCGTTGAACAAACTGCAAAGAAGTGGAAGCGTCTGGGATTACAGGCTTACTTCCTTATGGTTCTTGGTCTTATTATTTTTTTAGCAGGGGTATTACCGAGGGGAGATTGGGGTGTTGCAAGTATCGTTGGCTTGGCTATTGCTGTAATTGGGATTTTGAGCATTCTGGTTGTTTCGTTTTTGGCTTGGTGGCACCACGGTTAAACCAGCTTTATCAATGGCTTGTGAGATAATTGTAATGCCATGCGGGATGGTTTGTATCCCGCTAAATTATTAGGGTGTAACCCATGAAATGGGATTCGTGGGTTACGTGTATTTGCTTTATTAACCGAACCACGACCGTGAGGGAGTGGACATCAGCTAAACCGAGCCACGACCGTGAATCGACTTTCCTCATTTTCTTTCCGGGTGGCACCTTTCTGTCTTCAGAAGGGTGGTTACACAAAAAACATAAAACCCCAACAGATAAACAGCTAATCATCAGGATAGCAGCTACTTTCCGAAGACGGAAAGATAGCAGCTACCTTCACTGCAACTGATGTGCGAAGACCACCCTTTAGCTCGCGGACTCGCGAAAGGGTGCCACCCGGAGTTGGCGGTTTCAGGTGTATAGATTGAATGATGATAGGGTGCATCAGCCAACTCCCCTTACCATCACTTCATCCGGATTATATGTCTTGCGGTAGGTGATGATTCGAGGTAAAATAATATAGTTATGCGGGATGGCTTCTGTCCCGCTGATTTATTAATATCATATGTTTGCACCCATATCCGGATGTGCGAATCAAACCGGAATGGGGATATTTGCGTCGAATCAGTAAAAAAGGAAGTCCATCATGAAAAGGATACTCGTTACGGGTGGGGCAGGTTTTATCGGTTCGAATTTTGTGCAGTATATGTTGGATAAGCATGATGACGCTTTTATCATCGTGCTGGACTCTTTAACTTACGCCGGGAATCTCGACAATCTCAAGCCTGTATGGGACAACGACCGTTTCATGTTCTTCAACGGGGATATCCGGGATGACGAACTGGTCGCCGATTTGATGCGTAATGTTGGCTACGTAGTCCACTTCGCTGCTGAGACGCACGTCGATCGGTCGATTCACGATGCGGGGGTCTTCATCGACACCGATGTCTTCGGCACTTTCGTTCTGCTGGAAGCCGCGAGGAATGCCGGAATCAAGCGTTTCGTTCACATCTCGACTGATGAAGTCTATGGCGAAGCGCCGGGACGTCCGTCCAAAGAAGACGACGCGCTTATGCCGAAATCGCCGTATGCCGCGTCCAAGGCCGGAGCCGACAGGTTGGCGTTCAGCTATTTCACCACCTACGGGCTTCCGGTTGTCATAAGTCGGTGTTCCAACAACTACGGGCCATTCCAGTATCCCGAAAAGCTCATCCCATTGTTTGTAACTAATGCCCTCGAAGATAAACCGCTTCCGGTCTATGGTGCCGGTGATTCGACCCGCGACTGGATTTACGTTCTCGACCATTGCGGCGCGATTGACGCCCTGCTCTGGGCTGATGGTGTAGTGGGGGAGTCTTACAATATCGGCGCCGCCAAGGAACTGAGTGTCCTCGAAATCACCGATATCATCCTCGAACAGCTCAAGAAACCCAAGACGCTCATCAAGCACGTCGGCGACAGGCTCGGCCATGTAGCGCGCCACGCCGTCGAGACAACCAAGATAAACAAGGCCATCGGATGGAAGCCCGCCTATGACTTCGCCGAGAATATGGAATCCACCGTCAAGTGGTATATAGATAATGAAGAATGGTGGAGGAAGGTAAAGGAAAAGAGTGAGGAGTATCAAGCCTGGGCGGAGAAACAGTATAAGGACCTTGAATAGATTAACCAACTGCGGTGACTGCGGTGACAGCGGTGTTTCGGTAAATTATTGCCGAAACACCAAAAAGAGAC
>CBDVBS010000092.1:0-10611 GCA_965372275.1 uncultured bacterium
CAACGATTAGGATGTCGTTTTTTAAAGCAAGAATATCAATGAGTTCCGATTCAGTTTCATTAAAGTCTTGGAACTCGTCAATTAATATAAGATCGTATATAGGTATTTTACTAGGATCTTTTTTGCAAATTTGGGCTGCATAGTAGACTACATCATCTTCGCCAATCGCTTTATAATACTTAGTTCTAGTTTTGTAATTTTCATCTGCAATCCCTTCAAAGTCTACGCCAACAACCTTAAAGTCATCCATTATGATGTTTTTAATTTTAGGGTAATATCGCCACCCTTTAGGGCAATGCTTAAGGACAAACCACCTGGCAAATGAGTGCAAAGTCCTAGTTTCAGCTAAGCCAGCTAAGTCATCAGCCAAAAATGCCTCAAGCTTACCGACAAATGTGAGCGCAAGTATCTTCCTTTTACCGTCTGCACACATCTTTCTTATTTGTTGTTCAAATAGGTAAGTTTTACCAGTTCCAGGACCCGCGACTACAACCTTTCGTGGGTGATCGGAATCAACTATTTTACTAACGTCGCTATCCCTCTCATTTTTATGGTTTACTTTATCCTCTCCCACTGGTTTCCTCCAATTTCAGTCATGTAGCCAGAAATCCCCAACTCCGAAAATAAATTCTTAATCCTCTTCCATTTCTGGGGCACATCACCCTCGGAACCTTACCCCAGCACAAGAGAATAATACACCATTCTATATATTAATCAATGCAGTATTCACCTACAACCTTCGAAGACTCGGTTGTAGGCGGCACCCGTGAAGTAGGGATTCTACACCTGATCGTCAGATTCTTCCTTCTCATCAATCTGCTCAAGTTTTATCTTACGTTTATACCTCTCCATCTCCTGGTCGGGGACGGAGAGTTTGATGATAAAAGTCGTCTCTTCTTTCGGGATCGAGTAAACAGCGACGGTACCGCCGTGCTCATTGATTATACGGTCGCAGGTGCTGAGTCCAAGCCCGGTGCCTTCGCCGGATTTTTTCGTCGTGAAAAACGGATCGAATATTTTCGGTATATCCTGTGCATTGATACCCGGTCCGTTATCGGTGATATATACATGCACCCATTTACCGGACAGGGCGGTTGAAACCCGAAGGATACCTTCCTCGCCCATCGCCTGCAGGGCGTTGATGATGATGTTATCCAACACCTGGGAAATCTGTCCGGGGTCAACGAAAATATCGGGAAGGTTCCTGTCGAGGTCCCTGATGACCTTGATCTTTTCATAGCGGGGTTGGTAGTTGATAAACAGCAGGCTGTCGTGGATAAGCTGGTTGATATTCGATAATTTTTTCTCGGCAGGCGGGGGTTTCGCGAATGTCAGAAGGTCCTTGATCGTATTCGATGCGCGGTCGATGCTCTTGAGCGCCGTGTCGATCGGGCCTTTCTCCGGGCTGTCGGCTTTGAGACGCGCGGCGAGAACCTGGAGGAACCCCGAAACACCCGCTAACGGGTTATTCACTTCGTGGGCGATACCCGCGGCCATCTGTCCGATCGAGGCAAGTTTCTCCGAATGGAAGAGCTGTCTCTCAAGCTGGAGTTTATCGGTGACATCATCCATCAAAATGATAACCCCGCCGGAATCTTCGGTATGTGGCAGGGGGCTTACGCGTATGTTGAGCTGCAATGTTTCATCGGGGTGCGTGATGTCCCACACTTTGCCGAATTCATCGTATCCGGCGCCTCCGGCCAGAGTGCCGTCGATTATCTCGATGAAGGTCACCATATCGTTGACAAATCTGACGCGGTTGAAATTCATCCCCACCACTTCGTCGCGGTTCTGGCGGAGGATCTTCTCCGTCGCCGGGTTGATGCCGGCGATACAGCCTTTGCCGTCAATTACGACGACGCCGGTTGGCAGGTTCTTGAAAGTCTCCTCGCGGAAATTGACCTCGGCGGCGAGATGGTCCATCAATGTTGCGTTATGCAGGGCTATGCCGGCCTGTTTCGCGAATGTCTCGATGAAAGGCAGGTTCTTCTCATGGATTTTCAGGGAAGCCGAACGATTGTCGATTACGAGAAGACCTATAATATTAAACGCCGGGCATTCAAGGCAGTCGTTATATGTCGCTGCCTGCTCTTCCGAATAGAACGGGCATTTGCTTTTCTCAAGCCAGCATTCGGCCTTCGCCCATGTTCGGATTTCGCACCTTGTCCGGTCGCAGTCGTGGATTTCCCAGCAGAATGTATCTTTATTGGCCTGGAGGGGGATGCTCACAAGGTTTTTGGAGTACTGGTAATTCTGCATGAAGGTCGAATCCGGGAGTTTTGTTGTCTCACTGAAGAAGAGAGTCTTCCCTTTGAAAAATGCGTCAACTAAAAAACTGTCCGATGAGACCGGTATGTTTACGAAATTGAACGGTTTGCCGATGTTATCATCGACCTTCCATCCGCGAAGCAGCTTCTCCTTCACGTCAAGCAGCAGCAGGAATGCGTGCCGGTGCCCCATGTCAATCGCGATCGAGTCGAGGATGCGTTCGCGAAGGCTGCTTATATCGGTGGTTTGCAGCAGGCCGGTGGAAAGATCATTGAGCTTGGTAAGCCTTTTTGTGGCTGCCTCAAGCATGGTGGAGCGGTCTTTCAATTGCTCGAAGAGAACATGAAGATCCTCACCCGCAAGCTGGTTGACCGACATTACGATGAAAATGTAGGAAAAACACTCGAATCCGTACTCGCTGAAAAGCAGCACCGCTTCCTGTCCACCCGCCACGGAATTGATGACCACGCACAGCTTCGAAAAGAGGAACATACCAAGGGCGACTTTCAGGAAGAGCATGATCTTCGGAAGCTGGAAGGCGAGTATGTAGAGCGAGTATCCGAGAATACCGAGCGAGGTCAGGTGAAGTACCGTGTCGAAGAAACTTCCCTGGAACGGTCCCTTGTAATATGCACCACCTATAAGAAGGATAGCGAGACACAGAAAAGTGGATACCATGACCGCGAAACGCAGGAATTGAGCGAATGAATCGCTTGCCGGACTCATCAGCTTTGGCAGGATGAGTGAATACGCCACCAGGAGGATACCCGCGATGAGCAGGACGTGATTGAGAACAAGCCAGCCGGCTTGAGCGCTTTCCTGGGTAGATGCAGCCTGGCTGCTTACGGTATCTTCAGGAATCCCTTCCGCCCAATCGACCTGTGTCAGGTGGGTGGCCCGGGAACTTTTCTCGAAGCCGAATTCCTTGGCGAGGTGAATCGGCTCGGTAAAGAATACCATCGCCAGCAGGTGGAGGAAGAACGCGGTCATACCGAGAGCGAAGAAGTTGTATTCCGTCTTGCGGTTCTTTTGGAATTCAAGGATGACGACGAGCAGCGCCAGGGCCACCATTATCAACTCGATGAGGCCCAACCATAGCAGTGTTGTACCGAGGTCATCCATAAAAACCCCAAGTAAAGGGCATTACGAGAATACCATAATTATTATCCCTACCGAAACCACGGGCTGAATTCGATTGAGGATATTGCAAGACCAATTCTATTAATCTACAGCAATCCGGGTACCGCAGGTCTCTGACCTGCGGCATTACGCAAGGGCAAGTGTAGGTCGGGAGACCTACACTACCCGTATCCGGTGTTTCGGGAATTTATTCCCGAAAACATGTCGGTCCTTCAAATTTGTGAGCATTTCCGGTTTCGGCAACAAGTTACCGAAACACCGGAACGCATTCTTTGTGGCACCCTTTTTCGAGTCTTCGAGAAAAGGGGTGGTCTTCTTACAGTGAGGGATTGTTAAGATATGAAGACCACCCTTCTGAAGACAGAAGGGTGCCACCCGGAAAGAAAATGGTGAAAGTGGAGATTCCAGACTGCCCAAGTATCTACTCATAGATGTCCTTTATCTCACCGGTAAGCATGTCTTTGTAGAGGTTGTGAACGCGGTCAACGAGTGCATCGAGGTTGAAGCGATTCATCACAAACTTTCTCATTGCATTGCCCAACGATCTTGCGCGCTCACTATCGGCGAGCAATGATGAGATTGCATCCGCAATCGTGGACGGTTCATGATTGTCCAAGAGTATCCCGGTCTTGCCGTTGCTGATTATTTCGGGGATTCCTCCAACTGCCGTTGCCACCGTGGGTATGCCGAGCGCGCCGCATTCGAGTATGCCGAACGGCAGGTGGTCATAGTCGGGAAGATGCACAGCGAACATGTAGTTGGCGAAGATATCGGGCGCGTCGGTACGTTCGCCGGTGAAGATAAGGTTGTTGGTGATGCCCTCTTTATCGGCAATATCCTTCAGTTCGCCGGTGTACGGCTGGTCGGGATCATACCTGCCGCCTAATATGAAAACCCTCAGGTCGGGGAATTTCTCTATGACCCGGGGTAGTGCCTTTACAAGATGATCCTGTCCCTTCCCCGGCGCTACGCGGGTCGTGGTGCCGATTACCGGGGCATCATCGGGAATATTGAATTCACTGCGTATCTTTTCCGGGTGCAGTTCCCCGCCCATGAACAGGTTTGGTGCAAGGCCGAAGCCACGGCATATCGATTTACCCGCGGTCGGGAACGCTTCCCGTGCCGCAGTTGTTTTATCAATTTCGGATGCAGTGATGACCCGGTCGAGCATGCGGTCGGTGAGCCTGTTGAAATATCGTTTCTTCTTTGTATTCGGCGGTGCAACCCCGGTGAATGAGAGCACGACATGCGGCACTCGGGCCATCCTCGCGGCTTTGGTCAGCAGGTAATGCGCCTGGTATTCGGTGAGGATCAGGTGCATCATGTCAACTTTCTCACGTCTGAGCAGCTTCGAAAGACGCCGCATAACTTTCCAGTTGTAAAGGACAGCATTCATTACTGACGCGCCCTTCCAGCCGAGTTTCGCGCCGAATTGCGGGGATGCCATCATGTGGTCGGTGAATACTTCGAGGTTGTCGATACCCGCGTTGCGCATCATATCGACGAAAGGGTCGGGGGTGACGTCGGGCCACCAGTAGAGATAAATCACCTTGAGTTGCTTATATTTTTTCGAGGCTTTGCGCAAGTACTCCACCAGTAGACGAGCCATCCCGGGATTGACATAGATACCCACGGCATAGAGCAGCGTCATTTCGGATGGGTCTTTTGGTGCTTCGCGCCTCATGTATTAATGATAGCAGATGGAAGGTCAGGATTGGTACAATAACCTTTACCGTCCTTTGATAAGCGAGGCTATTCTTCAAGGCCGGTGCATATCGCGGCTATATGAGCCGGGGTTGTCCCGCAGCATCCGCCGATGACATTCGCGCCGATTTCAATTAATTTCTTTGCGGCATCGGCAAATGCCTTCGGGGATTCGGGGTAATACACTTGCCCGTCACGTAATTCGGGATTCCCGGCGTTCGGGTGAATGGCCAACGGGTGGTCGGTATGCGCGCGGAATTCCTTTGCGATGTTTATCATATCGGAGCATCCCACTCCGCATCCCGCCCCGATGACATCTGCCCCCGCGTCCGTAAGGACTTTAATGCTCTGTTCGATATTCACGCCCATCATCGTGAAGTAACCCTTGGGTGTTGGGCTGAAGCACATGAGCGCGATGCATTCCAGCCCGAACTCCTTAACGGCTTCAACGGTGATCCGTGTTTCGGTGAGGTCGGACATGGTCTCCACAAAGACACCATCGGCACCGGCATCCCTGAATGCGGTAACCTGCTCCTTGACGGCGGAAGCGAGCTCCTGCGTAGTGACATCGCCTAACGGTTCGAGAAATACACCGGACGGGCCGAGTGAAGCGAATACGAGGATATCGACTTCATTCACCGATGCCTCTTTCGCTGCTTCTTTTGCGAGATGCACTCCCGCGTCATTGATCTCATGAATACGATCGGCAAGTCCATATTTGTTGAGGATGAACCTGTTCGCGCCGAATGTGTTTGTTTCGATTATTCGCGCACCGGCATTGATATAATCGACCGCGATGCCCCTGACGACATCGGGTTTCTCGATGTTCATCATCTCAGGGCACGTTCCGGTGAGTAAGCCCCGTTCTTGCAGGGCGGTTCCCATGGCACCGTCGGAGATGATTATGCGTCCTGAATTTATCTGTTCGACAAGTTTCATGAGATCATCGGAAATATAGCATGATTACTTGATTCATACTATGAAATACGGGACGGGCCTCAGTAGTGTAGTATCGTAGCCCGGCAGTCCTTTGCCGGGAAATAAACCTCAATTCGTTAGGGGACAGTCACCTGAAGACAGGATGACAGTCCCCATCAAAGTTGGGATGACAGTCCCCAGTCACAGTTTCCTTCCCGCCTCCTTGATGGTTTTCACTCTTTGGGGGACTGGCATCCGGATTGGCCGCACACACTACCGCATATTTCGCTATTATGTAGCTGTGCGGCAAATCCGGTGCCTGTCCCCATCTTAACCATCGCGTGGCACGCAAAGACCCGGCGAACAGCACCGGAGCCGAGTATGATTAAGAACCTGTTCCCGGCAAAGGATTGCCGGGCTCGGTACTTTGGCTGACATTGCAAGTCTTGCGTAGGGGTTACCCGGAGGGTCACCCTCCGATTGGGCTGTATTTGAAGACGGAGGGCGAGCCTCCGGCTCGCCCCTACGAGATGTTCATAATAAAGCAGTTGCTATCCTGATACCCTGTGACATATCCCAACTGATTGCGGATTCAGTCAGGTAGCTGTATCATTCAGGTCGTGTACAAATTATCAAGCCGCGTGCTTGACAGCGGAATGATAAGTTTGTAGCTTTCACCTGAAAAATCATCAGATTCGAGTGGGACATGAAAACAAAACTGTTTATCCTTACACTGATTGCGGCCATTATTCTCATACCGGGTTGTGAGAATGGTGAAGCGGTTATACCCGGAACGATACCCGGCATCTTCTATACCGTGGTAACCGTCGGAGATGCAAGCGCGGTGGTTATCTCGGGGGATTATGCCTACTTAGCCGACGGCGGGGGCGGACTCCAGATAATCGATATCAATCCGCCGGAATCCGCTGAGATATATAAGACTGTTCCCATCACCGGATACGCGAAAGGAATCGATGTGACGGGCGGCTATGTTTATATCGCGGATTATGACAAGGGCCTGCGTATAATAGATATCGATCCTGTTGATACGGCCGCTGTGGTTAATACCATCCCAACCGGTGGGAATCCCGAGGATTTGACGGTTGTTGACGGGTATGCTTATATCGCCGATTATGAAAGGGGCTTTGTGATAATCGATGTCGATCCGCCCGAGGATGCCGTGGTTGTTGCCACCATCGAAACCCCCGGACGGGCCAAGGATGTGGCGGTCTCCGACGGTTATGCATACCTTGCCGACGGTATGGAAGGATTGCATATCTTCGATGTTGATCCCCCTGAAGCAGCGCAGATAATCAAGACTGTAGATACACCGGGCCATGCATTCGGTGGGGTGACTGTATTTGATGGCTATGTCGGCCTTGCCGATGGCGATGGCGGTTTGAAGCTTATAGACATCGACCCACCCGAAGATGCAGATATCATCTACTCCCTTGAACTTGAGGGATGGGCGACCGATATCGATGTAGTCGGCGGGTTCGCATATGTATCCGCCGGTGTAAGCGGATTGCATATAATTGATGTCAACCCGCCATCCGCGGTTGCGGTTGTGGACACCGTCAACACTGAGGAATATGCGCTAAGCGTTGCGGTTGAGGGTGACTGGGCATTCGTCGCGGATTCATGGGCGGGATTAAAACTGATTAAATTACGGTAGTTTTTCCGATACTATATTAAGTGGAATTTAGTTTAATCAAGCTATCAGCGCTTGAACATTGGAGGTCGCCCATGTTGACGAAATATCTCCCATTGAGCTTCGTCGTATTGAGCATTGCCCTGACTGCGTGCATCGCCGTCGGCTGCTCAGGAATGAATAACGATTCGATCATCCCCGGAACGACCGGTGAAAACGCGGCGGTTCAGGATGAGGATTCACAACGAGTGTTGTGGAGCATGTGGACACTTGGTTTCAATAGTGAAACCATGGAAGTGGACGCCACTCCATTGCGGAAAACCCAGGCCCATTTCGATATCACAAATATGATAATTCCCCCGGCTTGTGATGATTGTCTGGAAATCGTGGTGAATGCTTTCAGCCCGACCACGAGGATGCTGGATGTCGATATAACTCTGACCAATCCATATCCCATCAACGGTCGCGATGTTCGGGGCATCCTGTTCACGAACGCTGCAGGCCATGAACTGAGAAACGCCGATGCCTGGACGAAATTGTGGGACCCGCCCGGCGGTGGGACGGTCAACCCGTTCAGGGCATTCGCCAAAGCGGAGACCAACCGTGTTTTCGGCGGCATGGCGGAGCACACTGAAAATTACCAAGTATATATACCCATTCCACCGGCATACTGGGCAATTACATTTGCGGTGGATGCATCATGGCCGGGTAATTGCAAGGAGCCATATGCAATCGATAATTTCACACAGGTGGATTCCCTTTATGAAGATGCAACTTACTCAGCAGTCATGGAAGTCGAGGTGGCTGACTGGCAGGATGATGTCAACAAGGTCACACTGGTGGCAACCGAGATAACGGGGCAGGCTTTCTCGGCATTTACACACGTAGGGGGAAATCTCTGGCGGATCGAAGTCACGAATAACGAGAGCGCCGCGGCGGGTGATTACGAAGCCAGGATTATTGCTGATTCCACCAATTCGACAGAACCCCTCTATGATTATGTCACCATAACAGTCAGTACATTTGCGGGTCCCCTCAATCCGGTGGATGTAACACCTCCATGGTTGAATATTGGACCTTTAAAAGTTGTTGTTGACGGGAATTATGCCTACACGGTCGGTGGTCCCAAGGGGCTTCATATTTTCGACATAAGTGATCCCTCTGACCCGACGTGGTTAAGCCGGGTTGATATCCCCGGTCATCAGTCGGGTGCGATTGATGTTGTTGTTTCCGGACCCTATGCATTTGTAGCGGGTGAAGAAGGTCTGCATATTGTTAACATACTCGATAAGGAGTCAGCCTATATCGCCAAGACAGTGCCCTTAGCGGGCGCGGCAATCAGTTTGACGGTCGAAGGTATTTACGCATATGTATGTGCTGAAATGGACGTGAAATTCATTGATATCTCGTCAATCTCCGGGGCGTCGGTTGTGCATTCACTAAGTCTTGGTGATAACGGTGGGGATATTGTTGTGCAGGGTGGATTAGCATATGTTGTTTACGGCAGCAATGGTCTTCAGATAATTGACGTGGACCCGCCTTCCTTAGCGTACATCATGAAACAGGTATCGTTACCGGGGGATGGTTTTGGGATACAGGTTGTGGATGGGTATGCGTACATCGCGGATGGTTATCTTGATGGGTTGACTATTGTTGATGTGGATCCGGTGGGTGCCGCATCGGTAATAAAGAGTGTTAACACGGAGAGAGCGAAGGGTGTCTCCGTCGATGGGAATTATGCTTACATCGCCGATGATACCTGGGGATTGAGGATTATAAATATCGACCCGCCGGAATTAGCGGGTGTGGTTGCCACGGTTGACCTTGGGGGTAAAGCATATGCGGTTGATGTCGAGGATGGATATGCGTATGTGGCTGACGGCCACGGTGGGTTGAAGGTGGTTGATATTGATCCGGTCGGTTTGGCTGATATAGCGGGAGAGGTTGAAAGCTTAGGATTGTCTATTTCCGGCATCGTGATCGACGATGGTATGGCCTACCTCATCGATACCCTTGGGGAAATGCAGATCGTTGATATTGACCCGCTCGCTGATATCCATCTTGTAAGAAGAGTGATATTACCCTTCGGACCTGCGGGTATAGCTGTTGATAATGGCTACGCGTTTGTTGGAGATATGACAGAGGGGCTGCAAATCATTGATGTTGATCCCCCCGAAGCGGCCTACATCGTGGATTCGGTAGGGACATCGGGTAATGCAAGGGGAGTCGCTATCGATGGTGGTTACGCGTATGTTGCGGCCAGCGGAGATGGTCTGGATATCATTGACATAGATCCGCTCAATGAAGCGTCACTTACAAAGAATGTGCCAACGCCCGATATCGCTAACTATGTGGACGTCAGCGGGGGAATAGCATATGTGTCAAACAGTAATACGGGTTTGCTGATTATTGATGTCAACCCGCCGGGTACGGCATATATAGCAAAAACGGTTGATACGGCATATGCAGTCTGCGATATCGTTTATGCGGACGGGTACGCATATGTCGCCGACTGGACAAGCCTGCATATAATCGATGTCGATCCGCCTTCGACGGCCGCGGTTGTCGAAGTTGTGCCCACGCCCGATTGGACCAGGGGATTGGACTTGTCCGGTGGTTACGCATACTTGGCGAGTGCCGCGAACGGCGTGCGTATTATTGATGTTGACCCGATTGGCCCTTCTTATGAATATTCGTCTTTCGAAACCCCGGGCCAGGCGTCAGATATTGTCGTAGTCGAGAACTACGCTTTCGTTGCCGATAAGGGTGGAGGAATGCGGATAATCAAGTTGTGGTGATATGAAGAATGTTACAAAACCACCCTTCTGAGGACAGAAGGGTGCCACACGGATAGGAAATAGTGGAAATTTGTGTAAAGGTAGCTGCTATCAATGGCACATTTTTAAGGCATACAGGCCGCATGTTTAAAG
>CBDVBS010000093.1:0-10555 GCA_965372275.1 uncultured bacterium
CGAATGTTATTAAGTTCGAATCGGAGTGTGCGGTAGCGCATTACCATTTGGGCAACGCATACCATGCCCGTAACCAAATAAAGAAAGCCGAAGCGCATTTCAAAAAAGCAATAGAGCTCGACCCCGAACATCGTTGGGCCAAGAAGCACCTTGAAGTAATTAAGAAGACAGGCCCTGATGCAGACCTGATTTAACCAGGTCCTCGAATAAATCGCGTCACTCTCACCTGATAACCCGGCATTCGGTGAGTTAACTTTGGGCCCTGACAGGTTGCACGGCCGGGTGTTGACTGTCCCGGCAGGGTCAAATGATAGAAAACTGCATCACACCAGATTATTGGAGGTAACATGGTAGATTTTGAGAAAGTTGTAGTGCCTTCCGAAGGTGCACGAATAACCATTGAAGACGACAAGTTGAAAGTCCCCGATAACCCGATTATTGCGTTTATCGAGGGTGACGGTATAGGCCCCGATCTCTGGGCCGCGTCGGTTCGCGTATTCGATGCCGCCGTTGAGAAAGCGTATGACGGTAAAAAGAAGATAGCGTGGATGGAGGTTTACGCCGGGGATAAGGCGGTAAGTGTATATGGCGACGATGTGTGGATGCCGGATGAAACCATCAAGGCGATTTCGCACTTCCTGGTTGCCATCAAGGGCCCATTGACCACCCCTATCGGCGGTGGATTCCGCAGCCTGAACGTTACGATGCGCCAGCGCATGGAACTTTACGCCTGTGTACGCCCGGTGAGATGGTTCAAGGGTGTTCCAAGCCCTGTCAAGCATCCTGAAAAAATGAATATCATCATCTTCCGTGAAAATACAGAGGATGTTTATGCGGGTATCGAATGGAATGAAGGCTCTGATGATGTCAAGAAAGTCATCAATTTCCTCAACAAAGAGATGGGTAAGAATATCCGACTCGATTCGGGTATTGGCATCAAGCCGATTTCTGAAACCGGAACGAAAAGGCTTATCCGGAAAGCGATCCAGTATGCCATCGACCGCGGACGCAAGAGCGTGACCCTTATGCACAAGGGCAACATCATGAAATACACCGAGGGTGCGTTCAAGGATTGGGGTTACGAAGTCGCCAAGGATGAATTCGGCGACAAGACCATCACCGAAGATGAGCTTTGGGATAAATTCAACGGCAAGATGCCCGAAGGCAAGATTCTCATCAAGGACAGGATTGCCGACTCGATGTTCCAGCAGATCCTGACTCGCACCGATGAGTATGACATCGTTGCCACTACCAACCTGAACGGTGACTTCATCTCTGATGCCGCCGCCGCACAGGTCGGCGGACTCGGCATGGCTCCCGGCGCGAACATCGGCGATCATATCGCCCTGTTCGAAGCGACCCACGGCACGGCACCGAAGTATGCCGGCCAGGACAAGGTCAACCCCGGTTCGGTCATCCTTTCCGGCTGCATGATGTTTGAGCACATGGGATGGGAAGAAGTCGCGAAGACCATTTACGCGGCCATCGAAAAAACCATCGATGACAAGACGGTCACATACGACCTCGAACGCCAGATGGAAGGCGCGAAGAAACTCAAGTGCTCGGAGTTCGCCACTGCTATTATCAACAACATGGTTTAGTATTTGTTTTAAACATTTGAACATAGGATATTCCCAGACCCGGCAAATCAATGCCGGGTTCCTTTTTTTTATAATGGTATTTGAGAGTTTTTTACCGGTTACCGAGCATCCGGGTGGCGCCTACAAACGAGTCTTCGAAGTTTGTAGGTGATCAATATGAATTAAAAGAATCAACGGAAATCTTACGCGACCCATCATCCCCCAACAACAAATTTCCTTCTAATTGGATTCGCGTGAATGTAATTAATCTGCTTCCGTATTTCTATTATGTCATACAGGAGAACGTCAGTTCATGAGTGTGACCATAAATGTTGGACCGTAGATATTTAGACGTTTTTGGAAACCGGATTGCAAGGGTATGAAGTTACCATATTCACCTACAAACTTCGAAGACTCGTTTGTAGGCGGCACCCGGACTATGCTGTGGTGACCGGACACGCCCAAGGCCGAAGACGTCCGTGGGCGTGACACCCGGAGCTACGAAGACGTCCGTGGGCGTGACACCCGGATGAGGATTTCTCAGGCTATCAGTTTATTACTTTTACATCGGTCTCTTGCTATAATTGCTATCTCATATATGGAGATGAATTAAGCTGCGATGGAGGGTGAATTCAATGACAGAGAAGAAAGATAAAGACATCTGGGGGAAGATTTCGAACGCGGCATCCACCGCCGGGAAGGCAATCACCGATGAGTACCGCAGGTTGAAGCTTTCGCATGAAATCTGGAACCTGAAGCGGGACCTTGAGAAGACCCAGGCCGAGGTCGGGGAGATCGTTCATAAACGCTATTGTGATTCGGGTAAGCAGACCGATGGAGAATTTGCGGCGCTGTGCAGCGAGATAGACGAGATACTCAGTGCAATCGCCGAGCTTAAGAGACAGCGTGAGAAGATCACCCTGGCGGCTGAGAGAGCTGAAAAAGCCACCGAACCTGCCGCCGAGGATGACGGGGATGCGGCTCCCAAGGCTGATGAGACCGAGTTGGAATTTCTCGATGATGCGGAGATGGAATTCTTCTGTCCCGAGTGCGGAATCAAAATACGTTTAGACGGTGATACTCTGCCCAACTATTGTCTTAAATGCGGGCACAAGTTACCGACGGAGTAAGTGCGACCTTTTCTTAATACTGGATTTACCACAGCTTGAAAATGCCCAATCCCTTAAACGTGCTCGCGTACAGGGGGATATATGCATGGCTCTCATAAACATGGATATCGTATGAGCCACCTAAAAACCAGAAGTGCTCAACTTGTGGAAGCAATTCGGGGGGATCTATATCGAATATGTCGATGTAGCCATGACCGTGCCCCGGGCCACCATCGATAACGAACACATAGCCACCGGAGACGGTCAACAATGTATAGCGCATTGTTGGGCTGCCAACCGTGTCAAGGAGAACCGGTGATTCAGGATTCGTGATGTCGAAAATCGCCAATCCATAGAAATCATTTGCCACATACGCGCGATCCCCGGAGACAGCTACATCGTGTGCGCTACCTTGCAGTTGAAATTCAGCCACGATATCCGCCGACTCAGGAGGGTCTATGTCAACAACGTAGAACCGCCCGTGACCGTCCTGCGATGAATACCCGGCTATATAGGCATAGCCATCACTGATTGCCACTCTTCCCGGGTACCCCATGGTGCCGGGGGGATTGATTTCAACATCCTTTACAAGATGGGCGGATTCGGGTGGATCGACATCGATTATGCTCAACCCTCCGCAAGTATAATATTGATATTTGTGGTAGAGCGCATATGCGTAACCGCCGTCCACAACAACATCCCTCACCGTTTCGGGTGTACTCACGCTCGCAACGACATGCGCTGAATCAATTGGCTCGATATCAACGATGTCTAATCCTGATTCACCTCCAAGATACAGAAACTCCCCTGATACATTTTGATCTTCAATAGCATTAATAGAAGATGCCGTCCCCAGGATGTTTACCATTTCGGGCTGGCTGATATCGAGGACAGCGAAACCATGAATGAAATCTACAGGACTACAATTATTAACAACATACGCACGATCCTCGGCAACATCCATCCTGAAACGAACATCATTAATACCATGCAAAGTATTGATATGCTCGGCCGATTCCGGATCGGTGATGTCAACGATATACATACCTCTACAAAACGCCGGGACATACGCATACCCGGCATGGGTGATGATATTTGCAGCGGGTGAGGGTAATTCAAGCGAACCGGTTATGTACGGCGTATCGGGTTGTTCTATATTAACAATTTGAAGGTTGTTCAACTGGTTAGTAACAAATGCGTAGTTACCCGCGACCACTACATCCGATGTAGTATGCGGCATATCGAGGGTTGTAATAACCTCAGCCTGTTCAGGAGGGTCAACATCGATTACCACAAGATCGGGGCACGCTAAATATGCGTAGCCCCCATCGACAGCGAGACCGTAACAGTAGTTCACTAACACCGTTGAGGTAACCGATAACGTTCCCGGTTCATCTATGTGGAATATCTCAAATGCACCACCAGATTCAGACGCATATATGTATTCACCGATGATTACCAGTTCCCTTGGCGTACCTACTGAATCCACCTGACTAATGAGTTGGGCATCCTCGACAGGATCAACATCAATGACAGCTAAGGCGTCTTGCGCGCCCACGTAGGCGTAGCCGGCCGAAACAGCTACATCATAAGCCTTAAACCCCGTCACGCTATTAACCAGGGCAGCGGATTCCGGTGGTTCAACATCAATGATATCCAGTCTCCCATGCAAACAATCATAGTCCATGCACGCAACATACGCGTAGCCATCGGACACCCAGATGCGCAGCGCAGGTTCGGACGTACTCACCGAATTCACCCAGACAGGATTCTCCGGGTCCGTGATATCGTAAATGCCCAGGCCATTCGCGTCATTAGCCATATAGGCGTAGTTCCCATCTATGAATACGTCCCATGGCGTATTGTAGAGCCACGGGGTATCAATCTGGGAAGGATTGAATACAATCTCATCGTCCGCGATAGCTATTTCGGCAGTATCGTACAATGCCAAATCCCCGGCATTTTCGGATGTCGCCCGTATCCATACATCGTAGCTCCCGGACAGTACCCCAAACACGTTTATAAACTCGAGTGTCCACGTGTTGCCCTCCTGATGGGTGAAGGGAATCGCATCCTCGCCGGTAATCTCCGGGGCAAGCAGCAGGACTTCACTCACGTCATTCTGCCAGTCGAACACATCGACGAAGATATTCCCCGATGAACCAGGGATGTTATAAATTGTCTCCTGTGAAAAGTTCCCAATGCTATATGGCTCCCTGCAATTCCCCGGCCAGGAGGCATCGACCGCGTACCTGATATTCCCGTATTGGGGGGGATCCGTCAGATAAAGCTTGAAGTTCTCGGTGTGGATTGCCTGCTGTTCGAAAACCCGGTGTGGTTCATCCTTTGCGTATGCCCTGAATGGATTGACATCTCCACCGCCCGGAATATCCCACAACGCCGTCCAGTCATCCGGGTTGGTCAGCAGATGCCCGACATCGTCGGTGAAAATAATCCCACGAACGTCATATCCGGTCGGCAGGACCTTATTCCACAGGGTCACGTCGAAATCCAGGATATGAGTTTCAGGGTAATACGAGTTTATCGAGATTTGCAGGCAATCCGGGCAGTCAGGCGGAAGGATCATGTGTGTGACATCAAAATGTCCGAGTGTTTCGCGCACCGGGGTCAGTTCGATGGTCATCCCTTCCAGGTTGATCCGCATATCCCACATCCCCCACAGAATCCTGCTGGAGACGGAATAATCGACCTGAACAGGAATGTCGCCCGGAATACCCGCCGTGACCGGTTCATCTTTCCCGCCGGAACAGGCAGGTAATACCAGAAGTATCAGGAGTGGGAGTAGGTGAGCCAAACGGGAAAGGAGTTTCGGAATCATACTCTCATCCTCCTCGTTAAAGCACACTTGGAGCCAATAAGATTATACCCGATGATCCATCGGGAGTAAACATCGGGGAGATAAGCCGCGGTTCTTCGGGTTTCTACCCGGATGCCCCATTAAGGAAAATAAAAGAGCACGCCCAAAGCCGAAGACGGCTGTGGGCGTGGCACCCGGGGAATGGGATTGTCTTTCAGCTATTTGTTTTTCAGTTTATTGTTATTCAACTATTTGTCTGTAAGCACGATTGTCTGTCTGACGAGATCGACGAATTCTTTCTCCTTGGCGCCGTTGGCATTCTCTTCGGCGACAGCGAGGACATCGCCGAATGTGCTGTCTTCCGCCCAGTAGCTTCCCTTGAGAATTTCGGCACATTCCGCAACTGACGCCGTGAACTGGAATTTCCGGGTTGCCCTGTCAAAATCGCGGGTCATATCGGATACGCGTACATTCTTATTATATTCTTCGACTTCCCCGGTTCGCATATCCTTATAGCGGATTCTCACAGTGGCGACTTCGGCGCGTGAATTGTCGAGAGCATCATCCTTGATGCGAACTTCATATAACGCGGTCACCGTCTGCCCGGCTCCGACTTCCCCGGCATCGACGGTGTCATCCCTGAAATCTTCTTCACGCAATCGCCTGTTTTCATAACCGAGAAGCCTGAAACGTTCAACGGTGTCTTCATTGAATTCAACCTGCACCTTTGCATCGGACGCCAAGGTGTAGAGCAGCCCGACGGCACCGTTATCGAACAGACGATGTGATTCTTCTTCCGTATCGATATAGTAATACGAGCCGTCGCCGTTGTTGGCCAACTTCTCCATCATCACGTCGTTGTAGTTCCCCATCCCGAAGCCCAAGGTCGTGAGCGTAATTCCCTTTTCCGCATCGTCCCTGATCTGCTCCAGTATTTTCTCCGCGCTTGTGTTGCCGACATTGGCAACTCCGTCGGAGCAGAGAATAATCCTGTTGATCTTTCCATTCTCGTAATTCTCACGCGCCATCCTGTAGGCAAGTTTCAAACCCTCTTCGGCATTGGTCGAACCTTCGGCTTTCAGTTCAGAGATCGCGTTCAGGATTCTATTGTGATCGGATGTTAAGTCGGATATCACCCTGCCATTGGTGCCATATACCACGAGCCCGATACGGTCGCCCTCTTTAATCGAATCGGCGAGTTGGCGAAGGCTTCTCTTTACCTGTTCGAGCCTGTCCTCCCTGGCCATTGAGCCTGAAACGTCAACAACGAATACCATGTTCGCGGGTGGTCTGTCATTTATGCTGACATCCACTGCCTTCACCCCGATCTTGAGGAGATGATAGTTTGGCTTCCCGAATTCGGATTCCGCGCCTTCGATATTCAGCGAGAAAACTTCTCCGCGATCGACTTCGGAATAATCCTGGTCGAAGTAGTTGATGAACTCTTCCGTGCGAATCGAATCCTTGTCGGGTATGTTCCCGTCGGTTATAAAACGCCTGGCGATTGTGTAGGATGCGGTGTCAACATCCATTCCGAAGGTGGATGTATTTTCATCTTCGGTCGAGACGAACGGGTTGACACCATGATTCTGGAAGAAGGTCAGGTCGTAGGGCTTATCATTCGGAATTGAATCGCCACCCGAGGAAGGCGGGAAAGGTTGCTGCCCATGTTCACTTCCGTTCATTCCTGCCGATTCGTAGCCGGCAGGGGTCCTGAGTCCCATGTCTTTGTATTCATGTTTCTTGTCTTTTGCCTTGATATAACCTGCACATCCGATGGAGGAAAATACCAGGCAAACGATTGTAAGTAAGAATAAATCCCTGATTTTCATGATACGCCTCCCGCGTGTGTTTTACCTTATGATTGAAGTTAGAGGAAAAAGGTTTAAAATGATTTTCCCGTCCAGGTAAATGCATGGTCATTGTTGTGTCATAAATTCGCTATAATGCATGATCAAGAAATCCATGGATATGAGAGGAGCCATGCATGAAGAACTTATTTTTCATTTCCATAACACTGATGATCCTTGCAATACTTCCGGCGGTCACACCTGCACAGACAGGTGATGTCCTCTGCGAACAAGCCGCGAAACTTGATGCTGAAGGTGTTGAACTTATTCCCATCGATATACTCATGGGCAACCCCGAAAAGATTCGCGCCAGGCTTTCACCGAATGGGAAACATATGAGCTATGTCGCACCCTGGGAAGGCGTGATGAACCTCTGGCTGAAGATGCCGGAGGGAGAGGAGGATCGTCTGCTGACTCAGGACACGGGCCAGGGGATAGGGATGTACTACTGGTCATACAACAACGAGCAGATAATTTTCACACAGGATGCCGACGGCGACGAGAATCACCGCGTGTATGCGGTCAATGTGTCCAGCGGTGAGACCGAACTTCTCACGCCGCCCGAGCCCGATGTCGATCACCCGGTGCAGGCACGTATCCTGATGGACAGCCCGGATTATCCCGACATAATGATGATCGGCCTGAACAAGCGGGATGCGCGTGTGCATGATCTATATAAATTGAATATCCGAACCGGGGATATTGAATACATACAGGAAGCCGACCCGGCACAGAGATACTGGCTGATCGATCATGATATGGAAGTCCGTGGATATGTGCGTTCCGAGGATGACGGCGGCAGAACCGCGATGATCCGTGATGACGAGAGCGGCGAGTTCGAGTCGATCCTCTACTGGTCCGCCGATGACGGACGTGGTAGCGGCGTGTGGGGATTCACGCCTGATAACAAGGGATTGTATTTGATCGATTCGAAAGAACGTAACGCCGCTGCGCTTGTTGAGTACGATCTCGATACAGGGGAAAGCAAAGTGCTTGCATCCGACCCGATTTACGATGTCGATGATCTTGTGTTTCATCCGGGCAACCATACCGCCGAAGCGGCAATATTCATCAAGGACAGGCAGTATTACCAGGTGTTCGACAGTTCATTCAATGACGGACTAAAGGCACTACACAAATTTAAGGATGGAGATATAGATATTGTCAGCAGGACTGTCGATGACGATAAGTGGATGGTGGCATATGTGAATGACGATGGCCCCATCGAATATTACATCTACGACCGAACGGCGAATGATTTCACTTTCGTGTTCGTGCATCAACCCGCATTTTCCGATCTTCCGCTGGTGCATATGGAGCCGATCGAATATACCGCGCGTGACGGGTTGGAGATCCATGGTTACCTGACGCTGCCGATGTACTGGGAAGGCCCGGGAGGGTTGGTCGTGAATGTTCATGGCGGTCCGTGGTCGCGGGATATCTGGGGTCTCAATCCATTGGCGCAGATGATTGCCAATCGCGGCTATGTATACCTGAAGATCAACTTCAGGGGTTCGTCAGGTTACGGCAAGGATTTTCTCAACGCGGGTAACCGCGAATGGGGAGCCGCGATGCAGGATGATATCTCCGACGGTGTTCAATGGGCGATCAATGAGGGCATCGCCGATCCTGACAAGGTGGTTATTTTCGGCGGTAGTTACGGTGGTTACGCGACACTCGCGGGAGTCACTTATTCACCGGATTTGTATGCAGCGGGTATTGCCCTGTTCGGTCCGTCTAACATGGAGAGTTTCCTGAATTCGACTCCGCCATACTGGACGACTTACCGTAAGGAGCAGGATATACGCATCGGTCGTCTGCCTCGCTATGAAGAGGGCGACAGGGAAGGGGAGATGAAGGACGAAGCTGATTGGACGGAGGAAGACAGGGCGGATATTGATTTTTTGAGGAGCAGGAGCCCGTTATATTTTGTTGACAATGTGATATGCCCGATGCAGATTTTCCAGGGCGCGAACGATCCGAGGGTTGTCAAGGCGGAGAGCGATCAATTCGTGGATGCCATGCTCGCGCGTGGACTCGATGTGGATTACGTGGTTTATGAAAACGAGGGGCACGGGTTCAGGTATCCCGAAAACCGCCTTGATTATATGCACCGCGTCGATCTGTTCCTCGCGGAAATATTGGACGGCAGATACGAAGAGTATGAAATAGAAATTGAGAGAGGCATCCCGGAGCTTCCGAATGAGGGTGAAAGGGTGGGGGAGTAGGGTAAGAGTGTCCGCTCCCTGACGGTCGCGGCTCGGATAGATAGCGCATACTGAAGTATGCGGCACCCATATTCCCTCGATATCACAACCTCTCTCTTGTGGCACCCTTTTACGAGTCTTCGAGTAAAGGGGTGGTACCGATGGTGCGAAAACCCACTCACAATGCTAAACTAATGATGAAGGAGAAGGATGTACGATGGATGCACCGGATACGATTCACAAATTAGTTGAACGATTCAACCGAAATCTCGATGACTACCGTTCAGGCCGCTACAAGGAAGCCCAGCTCCGAAGCGAGTTCATCAACCCGTTCTTCATAGCGCTCGGCTGGGATGTGAATAATGAACAGGGTTGGGCCGAGGCATACAAAGAAGTCATCCACGAATACTCGCAGAAGATCGGCGACAGCCCCAAAGCGCCCGATTATTGCTTCCGCATCGGCGGGCAGAACAAATTCTTCGTGGAAGCCAAGAAGCCTGTTGTTGATATTAAAAGTGATATCAACCCCGCGTTCCAACTTCGACGCTATGCCTGGTCCGCCAAGCTCCCACTCAGCATACTCACCGACTTCGAGGAATTCGCGGTATATGACTGCCGCGTTAAACCATCGAAAGATGATAAGGCAAGCAAGGCGCGTATCACCTATTTCAGATATGCCGACTACATTGAAAAGTGGGATGATATCTGTTCGGTTTTTTCTCCCGTGGAAATTCGGAAGGGTTCCTTCGACAGGTATGCCGATACTACCAAGAAAAAACGCGGTACCGCCGAGGTCGATGATGCATTCCTCGAGGATATTGAAGCGTGGCGGGATGTGCTCGCCAAACATATCATCCTCAGGAATCCGAAACTGTCCGTCCACCAACTCAACCGCGCGGTGCAGGTCACCATCGACAGGATCATCTTCCTGCGAATATGTGAAGACAGGGGGATCGAGCCATACGGGCAATTGAGAAATATCCTCGGTGAC